>DATKYA010000157.1:0-5560 GCA_035528775.1 Planctomycetota bacterium
GCAGTGGCGATGGCATCGGCTCTGTGTTCGGCTGAAGACGGCCAACGTGGTCCCGTCGACAAGGTCATCGTCAAGGCCGGCCAGGACGAGGTAGGCTGCCCGGGCGATGTCATTCGCTTGCAGGTGGAGCTGCTCGGGCCGGTCGAGCGCGGCATGCTCGGCGGCAAGGGCGAACGCAGGCCCGTAGCAAACCAACTGGTCTCATTCTCGATCCTGGACAGCGCGGCCTCCGACAGCACGTTGGTAGGCGCCGCTGAGGCCATCACCGATGCCGGCGGCAAGGCGTCGTGCGCCATCAAGCTCGGCAAGGAGTTTGGCGATCGTTACGTGGAAGCTGAAACCATCAGCTCCGACGGACGCCGGCGCCGCGCCGTCATCCGCGTCATCTCCGGCGTCAAGATGTTCGGCAACCACCAGGAAGCTTCGGCCGGCTCCACGCTGCCCGAGCCTCTCGCCGTGCAAGTCCTCAACGCCGATGGCGCGCCCGTGAAAGATATCCCCGTGTTCTTCGGCATCGAAGGAAACGCTCCCGGGGCCGCTCTGTCTGACGATAACGTCCTCACCGACATCGACGGGATGGCGAAGACGTTCCTGAAGCTGCCGCCCAGGACGCAGAAGGTGAAGGTGACCGCGGAAGTGGCCGATCCGCAACGCCGGTTCGTCGCACGCGGCATCCGGTTCACTTCGATGTCGGTAAGCACCTTCCTGCTGGTGGCCACACTGGTCGGCGGGCTGGCGCTGTTCATCTTCGGTATGAAGCAGATGAGCGAAGGCCTGCAGCGCGTGGCCGGCGAGAAGATGAAGCTGATCCTGCGGATGTTCACCCGCAACCGGTTCGTGGCGATCATCACGGGCGCTCTTGTCACGGGCGTCATCCAGTCGTCCAGCGCCTGCACGGTGATGACCGTCGGATTCGTCAACGCCGGCCTGATGACGCTCCGGCAGGCGATCGGCGTGGTGTTCGGCGCCAACATCGGCACCACCGTTACCGGCCAGATCATCTCATTCAAGATCACCGACGTCGCCTATCCGGCCATTGCCCTCGGCTTCGTGATGCTCATGCTGTCCAAGAGCCGCACGAAGAAGGCATACGGCGAGGCGATGATGGGCTTCGGCATGCTGTTCCTCGGCCTCATGCTGATGTCGGACACGCTGAAGCCGCTGGGCGACTGCCGGTGGTTCGTTGATTTCTTCCGCAGCTTCAACTGCGCCCCGGTGAACGGCATGATGCCGATCAAGTCGGTGCTGTGCAGCATCTTCATCGGGGCCGCCCTGACCGTGCTGATCCAGAGCAGCTCGGCCACCATAGGCCTCACCATCGCCCTTGCCGGCACTGGCTTGCTGGACTTCTGGACGGCCATGCCCATCGTGCTGGGCGACAACATCGGCACCACCACCACGGCCCTGCTGGCATCGATCGGGGCCAACCGCCCGGCTCGCCGCACCGCGCTCGCCCACTCGCTGTTCAACGTCTTCGGCACGCTCTACATGATCACCCTGTTCTACGTGCCCGCGTGGTGGGGCGGCCGCCGGCCCTTCTTCCTCGAGATCGTCAATGCGTTCACCAGCGGCGACGTCTTCGCCGAGCTGCCTGTCAATATCGAGCGCCACATCGCCAACGCCCACACGCTGTTCAACGTCTTCAACGTCATTCTCTTCATCCCGCTGGTCGGCATACTGGAGCGCGCCTGCGTGTTCATCATCCCTCGAATACAGGAAGAAGACCAGCGAACCTACCTCGAGCCGCACCTTCTCAGCCAGCCCGCCATCGCCCTGGAGCAGGCGACCAAGGAACTCGGCTACATGGCCAATCTTTCGCTCAAGGCAATATCCGAGTCATACAAGCTCCTGCGGCAGTTCGACCCCGCCATGCAGGAGAAGCTGAACAAGCGCGAAGACAACATCGACCGGTTGCAGGCCGAGATCACCGACTACATCGCAAAAATCTCGCAACGCGAGCTGAACGACGAGCAGTCGAAGATGCTGGCACCCCTGATGCACGCGGTGAACGACGCCGAGCGAATCGGCGACCACGCCGAGAACCTCTTCGAGCTGGCACAACTGCGCCACTCGAAGAAACTTGCGTTCTCCGACTCCGCCCTGGACGAGCTCGACAGAATGTTCGAGACCGTGCAGCAGCAGTTCATGAACGTGCTGCAGGCGATCGATACCCGCGATACCGAATACGCCAACAAGGCCCTCAAACTGGAGGAAGCCATAAACGAGCTCGATCGCGAACTCCACGACGGCCACGTAAGCAGGCTGGAAGCGGGAGCCTGCAGTTGCCAGGCCGGTGTCGTCTTCCTCGACATGGTGGCGAATCTCGAAAAGGTGGGCGACCACCTCACCAACATCGCCGAGCGCGTGCGCCTGGTCATCGACCTCTCGCCCAACGACAGCCTCGGTGAAGCCAAGGCGTAGGGCGGGGCGCAGTTGGATAGTGGATCAGTTGGACAGTGGATCAGTTGGACAGTGGATCAGTTGGCCAGTTGATCGGTTGGCCGATTGAGCGCATCAGCACTCTCAGGTGAACTCGACAACTGACCAACTCCCCGAACTCCCTGACTAACCAACTCCCCAACTGAACAACTGAGCAATCGACCAACTGATCAACTGGATAACTGAACAACCGACCAACTGAACAACCGACCAACTGAACAACCGACCAACTGGATAACCGACCAACTGGATAACCGACCAACTGGATAACCGACCAACCGACCAACTGTCCAACTGAACACCTGAACAGTCCGATACTACCGGCAGAGCATCGAATGCACGGAGGTGGACATGACTGAAAGCACGGACGACAAGAAGAAACGCGTGAAGGAAATCATCAAGCGGCTGGAGAAGGAGTACCCCGACGCCCGCGTGTTGCTGGACTATTCCAGCCCGCTTGAGCTGCTCGTGGCAACCATTCTGGCGGCGCAATGCACCGACGCCCGCGTCAACCAGAACACGCCCGCGATCTTCAAACAGTTCAAGACCGCCAAGGACTATGCCGACGCCCCCCTGCCGGTGCTCGAGAAGTTCTTCAAGCCATGCGGCTTCTTCCGCAACAAATCGAAAGCCGTGAAGGCCTGCTGCCAGGCGCTCGTCGAGAACCACGGCGGCAGCGTCCCGGACCATCCCGAGGCCCTCTACAGCCTGCCGGGCGTCGGTCGCAAGACGGCCAACGTCGCGCTCGGCAACGCGTTCGGCCGGCCGGCAGTGATCGTCGACACCCACGTGCTGCGCGTCAGCGGGCGGCTCGGCCTGGCATCCGAGAAAAACGTCAAGCAGAAATATGCCGACAAGATCGAGCAGGAGTTGATGGAAATCACGCCCGAAAAGCAGTGGACGCATCTGTCGCACCTGCTGTCGTTCCACGGCCGCCGGATCTGCGTGGCCGCCAAGCCCAAGTGCCCCATCTGCCCGGTCAACGAGCTGTGCCCCTATCCGAACAAGACGAAGGGATGATCGCGCCCGTTTCGCAGCCGCTGTTGCGGGCCCCGTTTGAGAAGGACTGGACCGTGGCGTGCACGGCTCCTACCCGCCTTGAACGGAACCCAGGGACGCTCAACGGACAACACGCAACGATCAGGCATCAACCCGCCGCCTCCGCCACGGGAACCCCCGCGCTGGAAGATCAGGCACCGCCGGCTCGCCAGCGCCGAGGGAAACCTGCCGACGCTGCTTCCCCCAGATGTGCGATGTGTCCGGTTCACCACGCCCCTTCCACTCCGCCCGCCAAGGTTCTTTTCGCCGACGGCCTTGAAACCACCATTGGGAGGCGGTCCATGCAAGGTGCCAGGCACCTTGCGTAGAAGGCCACGAACCGGGCATTTCGAGGGCATCCGGCGCTGGAACCTTGGGCATCGGTCGCTTTCGGCCTTCCTGCGATGCGGCCGGTTCACGCCGTCTCTTCAAGTCCGCCCGGTGCGGTTCTTTTCGCCAACGGCCTTGAAACCACCATTTGGAGGGCCTCCGGCCAAAGTGCCAGGCACTTTGCGTGGAAGGCCGTGAAATGGGCATTTCAAGGGCATCCGGCACGCGAACCTTGGCGAGGATGCCTGCTGCCAGGCTTCAGGCGGGAGACGTGCTGCCACCGTCAGGGCGATAGCCATCATGCCGGTCTCTCGTGCCGGGGCTTGAAGCCACCGCCGCGCACCAGCTCAACAGCCTCGAGTCCCCCGCCCAGGGGAATGCGCCGGATGCGGTGGCGGTTGGTGTCGGTGAGACCGAATCGAGCCTGGAGGTCGCGGGTGAATTCGGGGGTGCCGAAGAACAGGGCGAACGCGAGGGAAAACGGTTCTGTCGCCAGTTCCTGCTCGAGAAGACGCCGATAGGCTGCGTAGCGCCACGTCGGCCGCTTCCCGAGCCGGAGGTAGAGGTCGTGCATGGTGAGCAGGGAGTCGTTCGCATCGCGGAGATCGCAATGTCCGCTCCAGGGGTGTTGCTCGGGGCTGGGCACCATGCGTGCCCGCAGGGGATTCAGATCGATGTACGCCATGCAGCGAAGAAAGGCGTCTCCTTCTTCGACGATCGTGCTGTGAAAGCGCTCCTCCCACAGGTGCCCCTTGCGGCCCTTGAGCGCATTGAACTTCTTGGCAAAGACGTTTGCCAGGCGTTGCATGAAATCGGAGAGCACGCCGTCGTCCAGCACTTTGAACAGAAGGTGCACGTGGTTGGTCATCAGGCAGTAGTTGTAGAGCGGCACGCGAAACCTGTCGCAGCACTCATAGAGCAACGCGATGAACAGGCGCAGCGACTCCGGCTCGAACAGGAATTCCTTGTTGTTGCACCGCATGGTAACGTGCTGCATTGCTCCGGGATACGTGAGGCGGAGGGATCGGGGCATGGCCTTGTCTCCTGTGCAGTTCCGTGGCGCATTTCGTTTACAGCCGCGTGATGCCTTTGGGCTGGCGGCAGATGGCGTCGATCACGCGCATGGCTTTCGCGGTGTCGTCGGTGCCGGGCCACGGCTCGCGGTGGTCGAGAATGGCATCGGCAAACTCGCGCACCTCGCCCGCGTAGCCCTGCAGGAACGGGCTGTTCTGTCCCATGTTGGGGATTCCGTAGTCGGGGCGCCACGTCTTGATGTCATCGAGATCGAAGACCAGGTTGATCTCGTGCAGACCGGGCGTGCCCGCGCTGGTGACGAGGTCGATGCCGTTCATCCCCTGCCGGTGCAGCTCCATCCGGATGATGTTGTCGACCACGATCAACGCGTTGCCGGCGTCCATCGCGCCCGAGATTTCCACCCGCTCCTGGATACGGGGCTGCGATGAGTCGAGCATGAGCTGCATCCACTTGCCGGATGCGAACCGCAGCGTGAGGGCGAGCGAGATCGCACGATCGCTCTGATACATCACGGAGGTGATCTCGGCCACGTCGCCCAACAGCCCGATCGCCAGATCGATGGGATGGATCGACATTGCCAGCAGCATCCACTTGAGGTTGGTGGCGGGCCAGTGCGAGTACTTGATGAAGCCGGCCGCCGGCTTGAACGCGCCCGATGCGATCATCTCGCGGATCTTGCGGTAGGTCAGTGCGTGCCGCTTCATGAAGTTCGAACGGC
>DATKYA010000158.1:0-4223 GCA_035528775.1 Planctomycetota bacterium
GAACCCCGAAATGAGGCTATCATTGGTCTCATTGTTCTTGAATCTCACGCATGACCTGGCGCCGCCGCCATCGATTATGGTGGATTCGACGATCTGCTGGTCGAGGGGATCGATGCTGCGCACGGTGATCGCCTTGCCGAGGAAGTCGATGTTCTCGATGTACCGGCCGGGAGACACGATGATCGTGTCGCCATCCGCTGCGGCATTGATGGCAACTTGAATGGTGGGATAATCATCCGGGACATGGATCTCGGAGGCGAGGCCGTCGCAGGCGAACAGGAAGGTGCAGGCTAACGCGGCCGTGACCCCTCTGAACAATGACCATTCCATGGTGGGAACTCCTTTCAGAACGATCAGCTCTCCCCGCAATGAAGGTCAATCGGCCGAGTCGGGATGCATCGGACGCAATTGCCTCTATCTCATTATATCCCTCCGGGTGGGTCGCGTCAAGCCACGATTTTTCTGGCGATCTCGCCGCGCATCGCAAGTGATTGCGGCACAATGAGTTTCACGCGGGAAGGATTCCTGGCGGATTTGCCGGTGCGGGCGCGGAAGTGTGCGGGCTGACCGTCCTTGCCCGCTACTTCTGCAGCTCCGCGCCCTGGCCGAGCAGGCGTTTCTGGAGGATGGGGACGTTCAGCCTGCGCGGGGACTCTTGGCGCTTGACGCACAGGGCAGCGGCCACGCCGGCAGCCTGCGAGATCGCCATCAGCGGGGCCATCGACCGCGCGCTCTGGAACGGCACCTGCTCCGCCGAAAAGCACCGGCCCGCGAGCACCAGATTCTCGATTTCGAGCGGCACCAGGCTGCGCCAGGGGACGTGGAAGCCCTCGTGCTCGAAGAAGAACCGCTTGCCGTAGTAGCCGGGCACGGGGTTTGACGAGATGGCGATCACGTCGTCGAAATGCCGGCCTTCCAAGGCGTCGGCTTCGGTGATGGTGTATTCGCCGCGGAAGTGCCGGGTCTCGCGCACGCCCAGCCATTCCGCGGTCTGGATGAGGTAGCAGTCTTCGTAGCCGGGATTGCGGTGGAGCTTGTCGACCACCTCGAAGATTCGCTGGCGGGCTTCCACTTCGGCGTCGGTGAGGTCGCGGGCGTCGGTGCCGCTGCACTCGGCGATGCCGGGGCCCCAGCCGGTCATCGTGTTGCCGACGACTACGCCCACGTACTTCCCGCCGGGGAAATCTTCAGGGCGAACGCCGGCGACCCTGTACATCAGCGTGGTTCCCATCATGTGCTCGCCGGACTTCTTCGGCTGTGAGAACGGCGCGCCGGCACGTGCGGCAACGTCGCCGTCGCCGGTGGCATCGATGATGATCTTGCCCGCGATCCCCTGCCGCCCGCTCTTGTTCTCGACGATGATCCCGCGGATCGCGTTGCCGTCGACCACGCTGCCGCAGACGTAGCTGTGGAGCAGCAGCCGGACGCCGGCATCGCGGCACATGCGGAACAGCACGTACTTCAGGATTTCGGGGTCGAATCCGACGGCGTAGGGGATCTCACCGGCGTCGAGCTTGGCGGTGAAGTCGCCGTGGGCAGTGCGGCCGGAAGCGCCGTGAAGGATCGCCAGCTCGACGACGATCTCCTGGGCGATCCCCTTGACCGACTGCAGGCCGTCGGGCGGGCGCTCGTTGCGGAAGCCGTTGAACGACGTCATCAGGCCGCAGGTGGCCATTCCGCCAAGGACGGCCGCCTTCTCGACCAGCAGGGTGTCGGCCCCTTCCCGTGCGGCGGCGATTGCCGCGGCGATTCCGGCAGGCCCTCCGCCTGCCACCACAACGTCTGCCGAATGAGCCACGGGAATTTCGCGAGCGGGTTCTTGAAATGTAGTCATGGGAAAGAAGTTAAGAAGCTAAGAAGGGAGGAAGGAAAGAAGAAGAAAAGAAGGCAAGAAGAAGCAACGGATGGGTCAAGAAGTCGAGGAAGTCAGAAAAGATCAGGAAGCGACATGACTGCCGTTCGCCGGCTTCTTCTTTGCTTCCTGTCTTCTTATCTTCTTATCTTCTTACCTTCTTACCTTCTTACCTTCTTCATCACTGTGCGGCAAGCGAAACCGCACTGGCAAACCCGAGCACAAACACGGCGAGGAGCACTACGGCAATCCTCGTGCAGAGCTGGATCAGGAGGGCCTTGCCCCAGTTGATCCTGTAGACCAGCTTCACGACTGCCGTGCTGACGAAGAAGAACAGGATCAGCAGGACGACCGGGATCACCACCGTGCCGATGCTGCCTTCGATCGGCTTGCCTTTCAGCAGATAGCCCATGCCGAAGGTCACGCCGATCGCGAGCGCCGCGATCGTCACCCGGTCGAATGACGATGCGATCAGTGCTGTTCGGAATCCTGCGGGGTTTTTCTGCCCGGCGATGTTTGCTCCCAGCCACAGGAAGACCGACGACAAGGCGATGCTGATCAGCAGGCTCAGCACGAGGTAGCAGGTGCCGAAGGCCGTTTGCAGCATCACGGTCTGGCCGGGTTCCCTGGAGAACCGGCCGACGATCTTCGACTTGTCGGAGTCGTACGATGGCTTCAGGAAACCACTGACGGGCACGAGCAGCTTCGTTTCCCTTTCCTTGGCGATCGCGGCCTTGGGAACTTCGGTGCACTTCGCGAAGTCGCCGTAGATCGCGTCGATCATCTGGATGAGTGCTCTGCCCTTCGTGCCTTCCTGGGCTTGGGCCGCCATCGTGAAGGCCGGCACCAGGAGGGCTGCAAGGAGGACGGTCCGTACTGCATTCATAGGTACCTCCCTTGGAGTGCCGCATTCGCAAGCCAGCCGTGGCTTTTCTGGAATGGGCTGAACAGAACCCGCGTGCTGAGGTACCGGTGCGGGCGCACAGTGCGGGCGCACTATGCCCTCAGCGCGCTATATCCTTATCGGCAGTACCCGTGCAAAACTTTAAGATTATTCGTTGTCGGAAACACCGGCGGGAGGGAAAACGGAGAAAGATGAACGATGAACGATGAACACAGGGCCTCTTCCGTTCATCGTTCATCGTTCATCGTTCACGGTTCATCATCCCATCACGTACATTCCCGGCTCAGGAGCGGTGAAGGCACCATTGGCGTCACGGCCGATCTTCTGTCCGGTGACGGCGTGGGCGATCCGGGTGCAGCGTGCGTATTTTTCCGGCAGCTTCACCGGCTCGCCATTGTAGCGGCCGGGGAAGAAGATGCGGTCGTCGATGATCGAGATGTCGCCGCGGAGATGCTCGCCTTGGTAGATGCCATGTTCGCCGACGAACGCGGTGATCGCCTTGAACATCTCGTTGTTGGCGACCCAGTCGAATCCTTCGTCAAACGAGAGCTCGCGGGGCCAGTCTCCTTCGCCACCGAGTATGCACACGCCGCTGGCTGGCACGATCCGGCCCCCCTGGTCCACCACGATGCGCTTGCCGGGCAGACGGTTCAGGCTCAGCAGGTAGTCGCGCGGGCCGAGGTTGTCGGGCGAATGCACCGGGTTGTGGTTGATCGAAGCCACGTGGATGGGGAAGTCTGATGAGAATCCCTCGCCCGAGATGATCACGCCGGGGTCCAGCGATTGGGCGTAGGGCACGATCGCCTCGTAGAACCGGACCGACATCAGGCCGGTGTCGCCCGGGAAGCGCATGAAGTCGCGCTTGCGGAAGTCGGGGGGCATCGCCCAGCCGCCGCAGTCGAAGAAGAACCACCGGTAGCCCAGCTCGATGTAGTACTTCAGCCATTTCTTCGTGTAGGCGACGTAGCCGGGATGGCCGGGGTTGATCAGCACGAGTGCGGGGGTGCGCTGGCTGCCCCACGAGGCCGTCCAGTTGCCGTCGATCCCGCGAATGAACCAGTCGTCGTCGATGTCGCGTCCCGGTGCGAGGCCGGAGTGCGACATCCACATTCCCATGGGCACGCCGCGCTGCTTCATGCGCATGGCGCCCCGCTCGAAGTCCTCGCGCGGCCCCATTGCCGGGTCTGGCTCGTATCCGAGGGGCGACGTCCCCCGCATCGCGCGCGACCAGTGATGGATCATCTGGTACGGCCCCAGCCCGCTCGCCGCACCGCCGTCGATCACCTTCTCGGCGGCCGACCAGTAGTGCTGCCAGTTGCGGTAGGGCGACCACAGGTTCTGGCCGAACCACGCC
The DNA here is from genome assembly GCA_035528775.1 of Planctomycetota bacterium. Classification (GTDB taxonomy): domain Bacteria; phylum Planctomycetota; class PUPC01; order JABMSA01; family JABMSA01; genus DATKYA01. The sequence continues at coordinate 4,111 of DATKYA010000158.1, forward strand.
GTGCGGCCGTTCCACTCGGGCACCGGATGCCACTGCTCGGTCGTGTAGTCGCGGATGAACTGCTCCATCTCGGCGCGCGTGCGGCCGTAGTAGAACGTGATCTGCGGCAGCAG
>DATKYA010000159.1:0-4814 GCA_035528775.1 Planctomycetota bacterium
TCGCGGGCCTCGGTCAGTGTGATTGGCTTGTAGGAACCCGGATAACGCGTCGTGACTGCATAGGAATTGAACCTGCGTCGCTCATCCATGGTTATGCTCACAGCCACGCCGGAAGGCGCCAACTGAAGCAACACCATGATATTGTGCGTCTTGGGGAACTCTATTGCTCGGAGGGAAAGCAAGGCCTTCAAGTATGTCTCGACGCACTGCTGAGCATGAAAACACACCATATCGGCAGGGCATCTCTTGCCAAGCGCGAACGAGTGCACAGCGGTCAAGAGGTGTTCCTCAGCCTTCTCTACCCATTCCCGGGTAACGGCGATGGCATTCTCATCGGCGTTCATAGAGCACTTTTCCTTCCCGTGCAGCAGGATATTCGATAGTTCCCACTGTAGTGCTGCGCCAGGCGAAATCTTCCGGGGTTGTCACGATGATGTCCATCGGCACGGTAAAATCGCTGAGCGCCACGCCGATCTCCACCATCTTGTCGAGCTTCCTGCCATTCACCGGCATCACCACGAGCAGATCCACGTCGCTGTCCGGCCCGGCATCGCCTCGCGCATGCGAGCCGAACAGGATGATCTTATCCGGATGGAACTGCTCGACGATCCGTTTCACCATGCCGCGGATTTGGGCGCGCACCGCTTTCTTGGTCATCCGCCACGGCTTTGAAGCCGCTTTCGTCCGGCTCGTCATCCCATGCCTCCGCCTGCCGGCGGAACCGGCAGCTTGATGGTAAACACGGTCCCCTTGCCTTCTTCGCTCTCCACGGTGATGGTACCCTGGTGCTTCTCCACGATGTCGTGGCAGATCGCCAAGCCAAGGCCCGTGCCCTTGCCGGGGTCCTTCGTGGTGAAGAACGGATCGAATACCCGCTTCCTGATGCCTTCCGGCATGCCGGTGCCGGTGTCGGCCACGGTCACCACGATTGAGCCGTCGCTGAGCACCGAGGTGACGCTCAGCGTGCCCCCGCGCGGCATCGCGTCCAGGGCGTTCTTCGTCAGGTTCAGCAGCACCTGCGTCATGTCGCACCCGAGCTCCGGCAGGTCCGCCGCGAGGTCGGTCTTGATCTGCACGTGCAACTCCTCAGCCTTGAACTTGATCGAACTGATCGACTCCTGGATGGCGTCGTTGATGTGCACGTTGCGCCGCGGACGGTGCGTGTTGCGCGAAAACTCCAGCAGCGAGCCCACGATCCCCGCCATCCGCTCCAGCCCCTTCTTCGTCTCGCCCAGGTACATCTGCATCTTGGCGTCGTCTTTCGAGATCGCCATGGCGAGGTTCACGAACCGCATGATTCCGTCGAGCGGGTTATTCAGCTCGTGGGCCACGCGGGCGGCGAGCTTGCCGATCACGGCGTGCCGTTCCGCCGCGGCCAGCATCCGCTCCATCTTCACGCGCTGCGTGATGTCTTCCACCACCACCACGCCGCCGATGATCACGCCGTCGACGTCCTTCAAGGCCGTAGCGACGGCTCGGACCATGTACGACTTGTCCTGCGAGGGCGGCACGAACGCCGCCGAATCGAACCGCACCACGTCGCCCAGCGCGATCACCGCCCGCAGTTCTTTCGCCCACGAGCGCCCCCGGTCCGTGATGTCCAGCTCCAGCAGGCTCTTGCTGCCCGGCGCCGCTCCGTAGAGCTGCGCGAACCGGTCGTTGCAGAACGTGATCTCGAAGCTCTGGTTGAACGTGATCAGGCCCAGCGGTATGCTCTTGACTATGTTCTCGTTGTAGCTCTTCAGGCGGGCGAGCTCGCTGTTGGTGTCCGACAGCTTCTCGAGCGCCGTGTCGAGCCGACTGTGCAATTCCTTGTTGAATTCCTCCAGCAGCTCGTGGCGGCTCAGCTTCTTGAGCGCGGTGGACGAGTAGTTGGCGGCCACGAGAAGCTGCTTGAGGTCCTGCGGCTCGAAGGCCTTGCCGTCCTGCTTGTCGTGCAGGCTGATCACGCCCAGCAGCTCGTTGTCAAACACCAGCGGCACGGAAACGAACGATCCGCTCTGGTACCGAGCGGTGTCGCGAGGTGTGAAGCGCGGGTCCAGGCGAATGTCCGGAACGAACAACGGCTGGACCGCAGTTGCCACGTAGCCTGCCACGCCCTCGCCCAGCTTCTGCCGCACGTCGTGCAGCGATTCGGCCATCCGGCCCCGGGCAGAGCTGAGCACCAGCTCGTCCGACTGCTTGTCGTACAGGAACACCGATCCCGATTCAGCCCTCAGCATCGACATGCACGTGTCCAGTACGCAGTCCAACAGCTCGTGAACCGACTGCACGCGATGAGCCGCCTCCCATAGCTCATTCAGCAGCGACAACTCGTACAGCCTGCCCGAGAGCTTGCGTGTTTCGGCCCGGATCTGTTCCAGGCGTGAAGCGCGGGCATCCAGCCCCGCAATTCTATTTTCGATCACGAATATACCCCTGCATCAACAGCCCCTTGCCACAAGACAACGCCACCGAACGGGCCGGCCCTCTGGCCTGCCCGCGCTCCGGCAGCATCTCGTGACCTGAAACGCCCCTGATGGAACCGCTGGCAAGTTTGAACAATTGAACTGATCATGAGCAAATATGATGCCAAACAGCAACATCATGGCGAAAAAAAACTACATCAAGCCCTAAGTCCTTATGCCGACTTAACTTTCGCCCCATCCATGATTGTCGCTGAACTCCCTCTGCAAACCCGATGTTCGTTTCAGGCAACATGCCCGATCCGCACTGAACGCCGTAAGACCTTAGCACACAATGCCTTACGTGTGATTCCACGATACCATGCACATGTCTGCATTATCATGCATGCTTTTCTACCTCAGGGGCCGCCTTTGGGGCCTCAGAACTGGCCGTGCCACGGCAACGGGCACCATGGCGGACCACATGCAACGGCCCCCTCAGGCCCACCCTGCCGGAACCCTGAAGCCTACAGCCTGAACCCTGCAGCCTGCCTCACATATCTCTTGAAGAAATCCCCATTTTTCGCCGATATACTCTTGTAGATGAACTCCACAACATCTGGTGTCAGGGGAGGCACAAGACCAATACCCACTGGGGTTTGCCGCACGACGCCCTCCTGGCACCTGTTATGACGTTCTCTATAGATTACATTCTAAACCCGTTTATAGCAAAGGCAAGGAGAATCCAGTCCATGACAGCCGACGAAATCCGACAGCTCCGCCTCGGCCTCAACATGAGCCAGGAGGAATTCGCCCGCGAGCTTGGCATCAGCTTCGCCACGGTCAACCGCTGGGAGAACAACAAGTCCGCGCCGTCGCACCTCGCGCAGCGCCTCCTCGACCAGGTCAGGAAACGGCAGAATCGTTTTCAGGCTTCATCATGAGTTTCGGCAGAGAGCACCCCAGGCAAAGCCACATTTCCACCCCACCCCCTCTCACGGATGAGGCCGAATGACCACCCGGGGAAGCAAAATCCAGCCCGCACTCGACGAGCAGAAGATCATTCGCGTCGAATGCAACATGGAAGAATTCCCCTACTTCCGCCTCTCCAAGCGCGACGCCCGCACCCTCCGCGAAATCTACTACAGCCGCGAAACCCGCAACCCCGAAGGCGAGATCCTCCTCCAGGAGTGGATCGTCCGCGCCGCCGGCACCCTCGGCCTCCCCGGGCCGTTCGACCAGGACGTCTACGTCGCCCTCGAAGAAATCATCGACGAGCGCGGCATCGACGACGCCGGCGCACTCCCCTTCACCAAGTACCGCATCGCCGAGATCATGGGCAAGGGCCACTCCGGCATCATCTACCAGAAGATCACCGGAGCCATCGAGCGGATGATCGCCACCTCCATCACCTCCGGCAAGGCCCTCTACAGCAAGGACGAGCGCCACCACATCTCCGGCGTCTTCGCGCTCTACGACGAAGTCAGCTTCTACAACCGCACCGTTGTCTCCAACGCCGTGCCCGCCGACCAGCGCCGCAACATCGAATACAACATCCTCTACCCCAGCCGCTGGTACGTTGACAGCCGCCGCGCCAACTACACCAAGCCGCTGAACACTACCTTCTACCGCAGCCTCGCCCTGCCGACGTCCAAGAAGCTCTACCGGCTGCTCGACAAGCGCTCGTATCCCGACCGCACCCGCATCGAGATGTCGCTCGACGAGCTCGCCCGAGCGCTCCCCCTCACCGAAGAATACCCGTCGTTCCTCAAGAAGGTGCTCGACAAGGCCCACGCCGAGCTCACCGCCGGCGGCTTCCTCGCCGGCACACGCTACGAGCCGATGCGCGGCCGCGACTGGAAGGTCGTCTACCTCTTCCCCCGCCAGCGCCAGGAGGAACCCGTTTCCGACCAGCTCGCCCGCATGCTCCTGCACCGCGGCATCGCCCGGCCCGTCGCCCTCGAACTCGCCCGCCGGCTCCCCGAGCGCGTCCCCGCGCAGGTGGAGATCTTCGACTGGCTGCTGAGCACAAGCTCGCCCCGCGTCAAGACCAACCCCGCCGGCTTCCTCCGCAAATCCATCGAAGACGACTACTCGCCCCCGCCCGGCTTCATCTCCGAGAGCGAGAAGAAATCCGTCCGCGACGAAAGCCTCCGCAAGATTCGCGAAAAGCAGGCCGAGATGGAACGCCAGGAACGCGAGCGCCTCGTGCTTCTCGAGAAGATCCGCGAAATCCGCGACAGCCTCCCCCCCGATTCCCTCGCCGCCGTCGAAGCGGAAGCCGAAGCCAACCTCAACGCCTTCATGAAACGAAAACTCAAGGATGAACGCCGCGAAGGACACCTCAAGCCCACCACGAAGATCGCACTGGAAGAGGAGATGAACAGACTGATTGAGATGAAATACATGAACAAGCAGTAGCCGCACAGG
>DATKYA010000160.1:0-3532 GCA_035528775.1 Planctomycetota bacterium
TCCGATGAATGAACCGTCGAAACCGCTGAAGATCACCGCGTTGAGCATCGCGGAAGCGGCCAAGGTGCTATCGTCGGCATCGGGTCGCCAGATCACTGATGAACAGATCCGCGAGATCGCTGAGCAGGGCGAACTGCTGCGTCCCGATGGCACAATCAGCCTGCTCGACTACACCGCTTTCCTGATCGAGGAGTACGCGAAGGATGCTTGATCCCAGGAAACTGAAGCCGGCCGCGCTTGTGCGGCTGCTGAACTCGACGCCGCGCGGCGCCGTCATCAGCACGCGGCAGCTCCGCCGGCACGGCGTGGGACGCTGCCCCCAACTCCGCCTGCTACCGAATCATCACCATCCCTTCGGCCTTTCTCGCCTCAGTGTCAGGCACATCCCTCTACGTCTGATTCCTCCTCAGTAACACGTCCTTCCCCTGGCGGCACGGCAGCATCGGCACCGCAGATGATCTGGGCATCTTCTTCGGGAGCCTGTGGGTGTTGTGCTGGCCAAGATGAGCCTACTCATCGATCTCTGCTGTTCGCACTGCCCGCATTCACCGGCTTTCGGCCTCCGAGTGGCTGTTCGAGCGCTCCATGGGCATCCTGCGGCCAGTGATGGCCTCGATAACGATTTCGCGGGACGACCTGCGCTTGTTCTCCGCATCGATCACGCGGCTGTTGGCTGCCTTGGGCGAGAGCAAGAACAGGGCAGGCGACGGCTTGCTGACGAGCGATGCCGGGTGGGTCGAGGAGAGGTTCCTGCTTCCCGGGATTCCGCTCGGCAGCGACGAGGTCCTCTGCCCGTCATGCCGAATACGAGCCGCGGCCCAAGGTGCCGTGTGCTTCGTCTGCGAGGCCGATACGCAGCGGGGCCGGCTTCTGCCGGGGTCCCGCCTTGTTGCGTTCTACGCCGACCGCACCGGTGCGTCCGAAGCGCCGTCGGGCAGCTACTACCTGGCGTCCGAGGAGAACGGATTGCCTGCCCCGATGGTGCTCGCGTTCGACATGGACGGCCGCCCGGCCGGCACGCCGGACGTCCCGGTGATCCCGGCCTACAGGGCGCGCCACGTGCCGAGAGGACCCGATGGGGACGTCGTTACATTCGAGGAGATTGCGGCTCGGTCACACGGGCGCCAGGCGCTCGGCTATCTCAAGGTGGATGTCGACAACCTCGGCTTCATCTTCTCCCGCGGGCTCGTCGGCGGGTCCGGTGATCGGGCGTCGATCTCGAGGGTTGCCACGCTCTCGCGCACCCTCGAGGTGTTCTTTGCTGGGCATCTTGAAGTCCTGTTGAGGACGGAGTATCCCGACGTCTACCTCGTCTATTCCGGCGGGGACGACCTGCTCGCCGTCGGCCCGTGGGATGTGATGTTCGGCCTCGCGGATCGCGTCCGGAGCGACTTCCGCCCTCTCCAGCCCGAAGGAGATGCTCGGGCTGTTCCGATTCGTCACCAACATCTTGTGTTACTTTGCCGGCAAAGCATGATCCGCTGACAAGGAGGACTACGCCAATGGCACTGAAGATGGTAAGCATCGACGAGTTCACCGGGGTGCTCAAGGTTCTTGATTCCGGCCTGCGGGTCGGCGGGGAAAAGGGTTCGGCCGCCATCGGCGACACCGACAATCCCATCATCCGCCACCCGATCACGCACCTGCCCTACGTGCCCGGCTCGTCAGTGAAGGGCAAGATTCGCTCGCTGCTCGAATCGAGGCACTGCCCCAGGTCGCAGGAGACGGGCCTGCCCTGCACCTGCGGCACGTGCCTGGTCTGCCAGCTCTTCGGCTGCGGCGAATCGCGAGCAATACAGTCGCCCAGCCGCCTCGTTTTCCCGCGCGGCCGCAACTGCGCCAATCGCGGTTGGTTGGACGAGGCCGCGCTCCGCTCCTACCGGGCCGTCGAACTCTGCGTGCAGCGCCGGCTCGGCGCGAGGTTCGGTATCGACACCGACGCCGTGCGGCCGCGGCAGGTTCTCGAGCCTCTGCAATCTGATATCCAGAAACGCCTCGGAGCGGCGCCGGCCGCCGGCTGGAAGCTCGGCCTGCGCGACGCCGCCGAGCTGGTCGGCCTTTTGAACGACCCGATCGGCAAGCAAGCTGCTCCGTCGAGACCTGCGTGTAGGTGAGCTTGGCGGCCCTCTCGGGGGCGAGGCGCTTCAGTTCGGCCCAGAGCTGTGAGCGGCGGGTGTGGGCCGGAGGCTTCTGGCCGGAGGGCGCTTCTCTTCCTTCTCTTCACGGCTTTCGCGGGCTCCTGTGCGGGGCTTACGCCGGCTTCGCCGAAGTCGGGGCCGGAAAACCGATCGGGGCGGTAGGAGGGGGATTGCGCCTCTGCACGAGGGGTTCCGAGGTGGGTTGGCCCGGCGAGTACTTTTGAGAAAAATTCATCAGGAAGACTTGACAAACGATGATTCATGGTGTATAATTCTCCTGAAGCGCTGACACGGTGGCGTACAACCCACACGGCGATCAGTTCGCAGACGTACGACCGCGGGTCATCGCTGCACGGGCGAGTTCTTTTGCAGGACTCGCAAGTGGGGACGGTTGGGGGCGCATATGGAAAGCGCGGAACATGAGCAAACTCGAAGGACCGAGGCCCAAGCAGAGCAGTCGGTCCTGACCGCAATCCCACCTCCGAACGCGAGGTGGGGCCCACCCGCTGCGCACTTGCCTCAATCGCAAGACCGCGACGCCGATTGCCTGTCCTCCCTTCCTTTGTCCAGCCTCGAAGTGCCTTCTGAAGTACTGCCGTCGCAATTCCAGCCAGTGAGCTCGGTGCTCTGGGGTACGACCCCAGCGTTCAATGCACAAGGACCGTTCATAGTTTCATGTGCCCCCCAAGGCACGGTGGCTCGCGGAGTGCCCAAGAGATCCATGCCTATACACGGGGACGCGGATTCATTTGCGAAAGGAGATCGCCATGAAGTCTTTCTTGACCTCTGTAGTCGTCGGCGTCGCTCTCACATTACTCGGCCACGTCTGTTGTGCCGAGGTCGACTGCGACGAGATGGTCAACAGCGTAGAGGCATTTCTCATCATGCAGATGGAAAGGTTCGACGGCGTCCGTCCGCCCGACCAGCCTCCGCTGGTTCAGACATACGGCTGGGATCCGGCGTGCGACTTCCGATACCCGCCGCCCCCCGCCTGTAATCCTTCCCACGTCGACGCGTGGAAGCTCGAGTACCGCGGTGACACCTACGACCAAGCTCTCGCTGCGCTGTGGTTCACCGAGCGGGCAAGGCTTGACTACACCGGCGGCAGGGTCGAGGACGGCGACAGACGACTGTACCGCGCCCGCCGACTACTCGATTGCATAATCCTCCTCCGTGACTACGATCCGATCCCCGACGGGCGGCTACGAATGGCGTATTGGGCGAACAATCTCATAACAGGACCGACAACCTCCATCATGGACCCGAGTGCCGGAGCGGGCAACATAGCTTGGTGCGGGATCGCCATGACCCGCTTCTACGTGGTGGCCAAGGAATATGGTCGCCTTGACTGCGCGATAAGACTTCGCTACAAGGAGGCCGCAAAGAGACTGGGC
>DATKYA010000161.1:0-7800 GCA_035528775.1 Planctomycetota bacterium
CGCGTTCAACGCGCTCGAGGCGTCGCTGCCGGCCGGCACGCTCAGCGGCGCCCCGAAGGTGCGGGCAATGCAGATCCTCGACGAGCTCGAACCCACCCGCCGCGGGCCATACGGCGGAGCCGTGGGATACATCGACTTCTATGGCAACATGAACACCTGCATCACCATCCGCACCCTGGCCCTGATGGGCAACGACGCCTACGTCCAGGCCGGAGCCGGCATCGTCGCCGATTCCGTCCCCGAGAACGAATACGATGAAACCCTCAACAAGGCCCGCAGCCTGCTGAAGGCAATCGCCATGGCAGAAGGCCTGGAAAGAAGTTAAGAAGTTAATTAACTTCTTGTCTTCTTGTCTTCTTCCGCTATTTCATCCATCCATTCTCGCGGTACCAGGCGACGGTCTGCGCCATTCCTTCGCGGATGCCGATCTTGGGGTCGAATCCGATCTCGCGGCGGGCGCGCTCGATACTGCAGACCCAGCCGTCGGCGAGGATCTCGCGGACTTTCTGGCGGTTGAACAGCGCGGGCTTGCGCGTGATGAACGAGTAGAACTCGGAGAGCAGGGCACCCACGCGGGTCACGGTGATCGGGAGGCAGATGCGCCGGAGCTTGCAGTGCAACACTTCGCCCAGTGCGGCGGCAACGTCCACCCAAGTGACCACTTCCGGTCCTGCCAGGTAGTAGGTGCGGCCGACGGACTTCTCGGACATGGCGGAGAGGATCATGCCGCTGACGACGTCGCGGACGTTGATGACGCTGAGCCGGGCGTCGGGCCGGCCTGCGATGAACGCCATCCGGAACCGCGCGGCGCAGCGGATGTAGTCGAGCACTTCCGTGTCGCGCGGGCCGTAGATCGCGGGCGGCCTGATGATGGTGATCGGGAGGCGGCCGGAGTAGCTGAGGGCAATCTGCTCGGCCTTGAGCTTGCTCTCGCCGTAGAAGCTGATGGGCCGGGGCGGATCGTCTTCGTCGACGGCGGGGCCGCGGCCGCTGGGCCCGCCGGCCGCCAGGCTGCTGACGAGCACGATGCGCTTGAGCGGCCCGGCTCCATTACAGGCGCGCAGCAGCGCGTCGGTGCCGTCGGCATTCACGCGCATGTACGCCGCTCGGCTGATCGCCTTCACCACGCCGGCGGCATGGAACACATACTGAACGCCGTCGAGTGCGGCGGGCAGGGATTCCGGGTCGGTGACGTCGCCGTAGGCCAGCTCGGGATCGGCGTTCCGGAGCCAGCGGAGGTTGCTGGATTTTCGCACGAGGGCGCGCACCCTGTAGCCGCGGGCGGCGAGTTCGTCGATGAGATGGCTGCCGACAAAGCCGCTGGCGCCGGTCACGAGGCACAGCGGGGCCGTTGATTCAGAGGCCTGCGATACGGGAGTTTCCGCCACGAAAGCTATCCTTTCCTGCCTGCCCGGATGGCCATGCCGGGAAAACCGGCGATCCGGGCTCCGTTCTTTCCTTGACAAATGCAAAAAAAAGAGTACATTATTAGGCGCGCAAGACGCATATAAGCGTCGGCCCGACAGGGAACTCGGGTCGAGATTATAGCGCGGCCTGCGGTCTCATTTCAAGTATCGAATCATCCGGAAGCAAGAAAGCAAAAATGGCGGACATCTTTGACAAGTGCGCGGCGTACACCGCAGCCAGGGAAGTGATGGCGGCTGGCCTCTACCCGTACTTCAAGCCCATCCAGGAAAACCACGGCACGGAAGTCTTCGTGAAGGGCAGGCGCCTCATCATGATGGCCTCCAACAACTACCTCGGCCTCACGGTGCATCCGAGGGTGATCGAGGCATCGATCGAGGCCGTGAGGAAGTACGGTTCGGGCTGCACGGGTTCGCGGTTCCTCAACGGCACGCTGGAGCTGCACGAGCAGCTCGAGGAGCGCCTTGCGCGGTTCACCGGCCACGAGGCCGCGCTCGTGTTCAGCACGGGATTCCAGACGAACCTCGGCGCGATCTCGGCCATCGTGGGGAAGCGCGACGCCGTGATCATCGACCGCGCTGATCACGCCAGCATCGTCGATGGCTGCAGGCTTTCCTTCGGCACCACGCTGAAGTTCAAGCACAACGACATGGAAGACCTCGAGTCCGTGCTGCAGGCGAGCAGCGATTACGAGGGGAAGTTGATCGTGGTGGACGGCGTGTTTTCGATGGAGGGCGACATCTGCCCGCTGCCCGAGATCGTGCGGCTGGCGAGGAAGTACAACGCCCGGGTGATGGTAGACGACGCCCACTCGATCGGCGTGCTGGGCAAGCGGGGGGCGGGCACGGCCGACCACTTCGGCCTCGAGAGGGAGGTCGACATGGTGATGGGCACGTTCAGCAAGTCATTCGCGTCGTTGGGCGGCTTCATCGCGGCCGACGAGGTGGTGGTGCATTATATCAAGCACAACGCCCGTGCCCTGATCTTCTCGGCCAGCATGCCGCCTCCGGCCCTGGCGGCCGTGATAGCCAGCCTCGACATCATCGAGACCGAGCCCGAGCGGCGTGCGGCCCTCTGGCGGAACGCCGAGCACTTCCGCACCGGCCTGCGGGACCTCGGCTTCGACACCGGCAGCAGCGAAACGCCGATCATCCCCGTGCTCATCGGCGAGAACGAGCAGACCTTCCGCTTCTGGAAGAGCCTGTTCGACAGCGGCCTGTTCGTGAACTGCGCGGTCAGCCCGGCCGTTCCGCCCGGACGCAGCCTGCTGCGCACCAGCGTGATGGCGACACACCAGCCCGACCAGATCGACAAGGCGCTGGGCATCTTCAAGAAGATCGGCAAGGAACTCGGCTTCATCTGAGGAGCATCGGCGTGGACGCCGGCATCACTGTCGCCGAAGTTTCCAGTTACCGCGAAAGGCGTGCCTTCTTCCTCCTCCCATGGCGGATCTACCGAGGTGACACCTCATGGGTGCCGCCTCTGCTGCTTCACGTGAAGGAGAGCCTCGACGCTCGCAAGAATCCGTTTTACCGGTATTCGAAGCTGAAGCTGTTTCTGGCGCGGAAAGACGGCGTGCCGGCCGGCCGCGTGGCCGCGATCGTGAACGACGCCCACAACGACTTCCACGGCGAGAAGGTGGGATTCTTCGGATTCTTCGAGTGCATCGATGATCCGGCCGTGGCCCCCGCCCTGCTCACGTCTGCCCGGGAATGGCTCGCCGCCCAGGGGATGGAAATCTTCCGGGGCCCTGCGAATCCATCGACCAACTACGACTGCGGCCTGCTGGTGAACGCATTCGATCGTCCTCCGCAGGTGATGATGCCGTACAACCCGGCCTACTACGCCGGCCTGCTCGAAGGCTACGGCCTGCGCAAGGCCAAGGATCTGCTGGCCTATCGGGTGGTTCCCGAGACTTTCACGCCCGACTTCTACAAGCTGGCCGATCACCTTGAGCGGCGGTCGGGCCTCAGCGTGCGCCCACTCGACATGAAGCACTTCGAGCAGGACGCCCGGCTCATACGCGAAATCTACAACGGCGCCTGGGAGCGGAACTGGGGCTTCGTGCCGGTGGACGATGTGGAGTTCTTCCATCTCGCCCGCCAGATGAAGACGATCCTGGAGCCATCGCTGGCGCTGATCGGGTTCGTGCAGGACCGGCCCGCGGGGTTTTCCCTCACGCTCCCGAACGTGAATGAAGCGCTCGCCGCGATCAACGGCCGCCTCTTTCCCCTCGGATTCATCCGGCTGATGAGAGCGATGAAGAAGATCAAGTCCGCCCGGAACCTCCTGATGGGCGTGCTCCCCGGCTGCCGCAAGCTGGGCCTGGATATCGTGTTCTACAAGCACACCATCGAGGCGTCGCTGAAGCTCGGCTACACGGAGGGCGAGCTTTCGTGGATACTGGAGGACAACGATGACATGCGGCGCGTTCTCGAGAAGATCGGTGCGAAGGTATCCAAGACTTACCGGTTCTACGAGATGCCGGTCTGACGCTTGTGCTTCCGACGGTGCTTTCCGCCAAGGCAGGCCGCCCTGCCATACAGCTTGCGGTAGTACACCAGCGACAACAGTCCAAGAAGCATTCCGGCGGCGATATCGGGCGTGTAGTGGTAGCGGCAGTAGATCGTGGCGAACACGATGGCCGCGGTGATGGGCAGTATCCACCTGAACGACGGCCATCCGTGCATGTACATGTAGCCCAGCACCACTACCGAGAGCTGCGTGTGCACGCTCGGGAAGCAGTCGCGATGGATTCCCTCGAGGCTGTGGATTGTCTTGTAGATGAACTGGGCCGCGAATACGCCCTGGAGCTTGCGCGAGAACTGCGAGGCGAGGGCGACACCGGGGCCTACGCACGGCATCGCGAAATAGATGGCAAACGCCATGTAGCAGTTGAGCAGCACCAAGAAGGCAAACCGGTCGAACTTCCGCAAATAGCCCGCGCGGTACAGCGGCACCGCCGGCACCAGCAGCAGGAAATAGAACATCCCGTAGGCGATGAAGAGGGCGTCGGTGAGCGGCGGCCAGTACAGCCGCTGCATCCATACGGCAGGCACGACGCCGAAAACTGCCACCTCCACACGCTGCAAGAAAGGGTCGACGTCGTACGGGTTTACTGCCGGAATCAGGTAGTACAGCTCGGCAAACAGAAGCGGCACCAGCAGCAGCGGATACCACGAGCGCACGAAGACGATGATCCCGTGCCGTGAACGCGCGGTCAGCGGCAGGAACACGGCAAGCGCGGCAAAACCGGCGGCGTGGAAAAGCGGGATTTCCCACCATGGCATGCCCAGTTGCTCCAGATGCCCGGGCAGCACCCACGCGGCGGGGATGCCCGTTGCCGCCATCCACGCCAGCGACAGCCTGTCGGAGGGCCGGAGCAGCGCGATGAACCGCCGCAGTGCCGGGCGGCGGTCCGGCTGGTTCGGCGCGGGCCTTCTGCCTGCTTTTCTGCTGGAAGTTGACGGTGCGTACACGCCTTGCGTTCTATCCTTGATTCAGTGACGCGATTAGCCTATAATCTGCCTGTACCTTGAACAACGCACGGGAGACAAACGATGGAGGATAACACGAAGCTCGGGTTCATCGGCGCGGGCAACATGGCAACCGCCCTGGCGCGCGGAGTCTTGTCGGCCGGTGTCCTGAGCGCCGATCGCATGTATGCGTCCGACGTCGATGATGACCGGCGGAAAGCGTTCCGGGATGAGACCGGAGCGCACACGCTTCCCAATAACACTGCCGTTGTCGCGAAAAGCGACATCGTGGTGCTGGCCGTGAAGCCGCAGCAGATGGCGGCGGTGCTGCGGGAAGTCGGGCCGTCATTCGAGGAAAAGCACCTGGTGATCTCGATCGCGGCGGGCGTGACAACGGCCTACATCGAGAAATTCGTTCGCAACGGCGTGCGCGTGGTCCGAGCAATGCCCAACACCCCGATGCTGGTGGGCACAGGGGCGGTTGGCCTGTGCAAAGGCAAATGGGCCAACGACGCCGACCTTGCCCTTGCCCGCCGGATCTTCGAATCTTCCGCGATCACCGTCAGTGTCGACGAGAGCCTGATGGATGCGGTGACTGCGATCTCGGGCAGCGGCCCCGCGTATTTCTTTTATCTCGCGGAGCAGATGATCGCGGCTGCGGTGGAGTTGGGGCTTTCTTCCGAGCACGCCCGCGCCCTGGTGACGCAGACCGCACTGGGCGCGGGAAAAATGCTCACCCAAACAGGACACAGCCCGGAGGAACTGCGGCAGCGAGTCACTTCACCAGGCGGAACAACCGAAGCCGCTCTCAAGAGCATGGCCCGGTCCGACCTCGGCCGGTCGCTCATCAAGGCAATGAAAGCCGCCGCCCAACGTTCAATGGAGCTTGGCGAACAACTGCAATGAATGGAGAATCTGGCTATCCGGTTCCACTCAAGTGGCCACAACCGGTAGTGTTTCGACTCCATGGGAGGAGTGCTTTCTTCCCCTAGCCCCGTTCACGGGGCTTTCCCGGCTTCCGAGCCGGGTGCTAGCACCGTCCTTTAGGGCGGTGTGCTGGTTTGGCGCCGATAGGCCACCGCCCTGAAGGACGGTGCTATTACCGGCGGCTGGAGCCGCCGGCAAGCCCCCTGAAAGGGGGCTAAATACGAGGCACAACATGTAGTGGCTACTGGAGTGAACCGGATAGCCAGAATGGAGAATGAGGAACTGGATGCCGCATCTCGCGGCATCACTGTCAGGTATCCCGCTTGCGCCTATCGTTCGGCCCGTGACGTATCATTTGTCCGCACGGGCGCAGAAGTTCCTGAATCCTGCAATGCCCAGCCTGGCCGTGGAATCCGGAAAAGACAAGGGCCTGGCCGTCGAACTGAGCGATGATCGCGTGTTCCTGATCGGCCGGGGGTCCTCGTGCGATCTGCACCTGAGCGACACGCTCACGTCACGCCGCCATTGCTGGGTGGAATGCCGGGATCGAAAGTTCATCCTCAAGGACGGCGGCAGCAGGAATGGATCGTTTCTCAATGGCCGCCGCGTGAGCGAAGCCGAGCTGATGCCGGGCGACCAGATCCTCGTGGGCGAGACGCTCATCACGTTCCAGGCGGAAGCGCTGGCGTCCGCGGACCCGCTGATCGGCAAGGACGTTGGCGGCTACCGGATACTGGAGCTGATCGGGAAGGGCGGAATGGGGCGCGTCTACAAGGCAATGCAGATTTCGCTTGAGCGCGTGGTAGCGATCAAGATCCTGTCGCGCCAGTACGCTACCAATGCTGCCTTCATCGAGCGCTTCCGCCGCGAGGCAATGGCCCTGGCGAAGCTCACCCATCCAAACAGCGTGGCCGTCTACGACGTTGGCGAGAGCGGCGGCTTGCACTACTTCTCGATGGAGTACATGGCGGGCGGCACGGTGGCCGACAAGATTTCCGGCGGGCGCAAGCTGCCTGCGGAAGAGGCGATCCTGATGATGATGGACATCGCTCGCGGCCTCACCTACGCCGAGGAGCAGGGCGTGGTTCACCGCGACATCAAGCCGGAAAACATGATGCTCGATCATGCCGGCAACGTGAAGATCTGCGACCTCGGCATCGCCCACACCATCAGCGAAGGCCCGTGGCGGAATACCCCGCACGGGGTGTTCGGCTCCCCGCACTATATCGCCCCGGAACAGGCTCGCGGCCAAGCGACCGATCACCGGGCCGACATCTACTCGCTGGGGGCGTCGTTCTACCGGATACTCGCCGGCAAGACGCTGTTCACCGGCGGCTCCGCCCGCGAGCTGATCCTCAAGCACATCAACGAGAAGCCAACGCCCATCGCGCAGTTGGAGCCAACCTTGCCGCCCAGCCTCTGCAACGTGATCGACAAGTGCCTCGCGAAGGGCCTGTTCTCCCGGTACCAGAGCGCCGGCAAGGTGGTGGAAGACCTCGAACTGGCCTTGGGGCACGTGCGGCAGGCGATAGAAGCCAGGGAGCGGGCTGCTCGCACCAGGAAACGCAGGAGAGGCTCCCGGGGGATCCTCAAAGTCATCGTGGTGCTGGTGATCCTGTGCAGCGCAGCGGCTGCCTATCTGGCGGTCCGTCATCCCGAGGAGACCCGGCAGTTCATGGATCGTGTAACACAATGGGTGTCTGCACACATGGAGGCCGGATCGACGGAATGATCGAGATCTCGAGCGATCACACGGGCGTCACGTTTTCGGTGCGGGTGCAGCCGAAGGCTTCGTCGGCCAGGATCGCCGGCGAGTATGCCGGCAGCCTGAAGCTGGCGGTGACGGCTGCCCCGGAGGCCGGTAAGGCCAACGAGGCCGTCGTCAAGCTGCTCGCGGGTGCGCTGGGCGTTCCCAACAGCTCCGTCCGCATCGTTTCCGGCCATGCCTCACGGCGGAAAATCGTTCATATTG
>DATKYA010000162.1:0-7335 GCA_035528775.1 Planctomycetota bacterium
CGGCCGGGATGACCAGCGTGCCGTCGAACCGGTTCCACTCGGCCTCCACGAGGCGGCCATTGCAGAAGACGGGCCGGGCCTGCGCAAGACGCGCCACGATCTTCGGCCGCTTCACGCCGCTCAGGTCGACTTCCACCACCCCGCGCGACTTCACTCGCAGGGAGAACTCGGCTGTGATCAGCTCCAC
Source organism: Planctomycetota bacterium (assembly GCA_035528775.1). Classification (GTDB taxonomy): domain Bacteria; phylum Planctomycetota; class PUPC01; order JABMSA01; family JABMSA01; genus DATKYA01. The sequence goes on from DATKYA010000162.1 coordinate 188, forward strand.
CCGCTCCGGACCAGAAAGGTCGCCCAGCGTCACCACGCCGTTCTCGCAGGAGACGTCGATCGGCCGGTCGCTGTGGAAATCGATCGGATTCCCATCCGCCGGATTCCCATCTGCCGGATTCCCATCCGCCTCGCCCATCTGCAGCCGCGTGGCCTGAAGCGCGGCGAAGGAAGAGGTGGGGTGGTGGGGTGGCGGGGCGGTGGGGTGAGCGGAAATCAGGAGCGCACGGCCGGTGAACGAAAACGCGTCGGTGGAGACGGGCTGGCCCGTGGGGTTCAGCAGCAGCTCGTCGCGGCCGAATGAGCCGGCGATCTCGTAGTGGCCGGCGCCGAGCGTCTTGACCGTCGGCAGCGCCGGCGCCGGATCTTCGATCATGAGGTTCACCGGCCCGTTCACGAGCTTGCCCTGCATCGTGGTTCCGGCGATCACGACCGTGTTGCGCGTCTTCATCGGGCCCGGGATCTCGACAATCAGCGGGACCAGGCGGTCGCCTGCCTCGCCGTGCGCGGAGAGGAGGCCGTCCATCGCCAGCGCCGTGCCGTTTACCCATACCTGCAGATCATTGACGGCGGACGTGAACCCGATGAGCAGCCGTTTGCCGCGAGCGGACGCCGGGACTGAGAACGTGCGGCTCGCCCACACGTGCGGCTCGGAATCATGCCCGGCTGCGGGATTCGCTGCCAGGCCGATTTCAAAAGCGGGAACCGTTTTCGCCGATCTGAGGCCCGACGGCAATCCGGCATCGGCGCCCGCCTGCCGCGTTGCCGTTTGCACGGACCAGCCGTCGGCGAGGTCGGCCACCGGTTTCACCAGCCGGTGCGGCACCAGGAGGAACGGCAGGAGAACGTCGGAGCCGTCGACCCGGTATCGAACGCGCGTCGATCTGCCCTCGCAGTCCTTCGGGAAGCCGGGGACGTCCACCAGCTCGACGGCGGCGTCGGGATTCAGGGGCAGGATGTCGAGCTGCACCTGCTCGCCGGTGACGATCTTCGTCCTGTTGTTTTCGGCGGTGACGGTTCCGCGGGCGAAGACCTGCCAGTCGAACCGCAGCGGCCGACTTGGGCAGGCACAGTGGCCTGCCCCTACACGGATGGTATCGGACACCAGGAAGTAATCGTCGCGCACGAGCACCGACGTGCGGACCATCGATTCGATCGGGTATCGGGGCTGGTAGAAATTCGCGGTTTCGGCGGCGGCAAGCTTGAAGTTGGGCAGCGCCCCAAACGCCACCAGCTTGCCTTCCTTGCCTTCAGCAGGTGAGTAGTGGCCTTCGTCGTTGACCACGATCGAGTTCGACGCGCCGATGCAGCCGAATGAAAATCCCTTGATCCACGTCTTCTCGTCCCATTTCGGGTTGAAGCTGAGGTAATAGTTGCGGATGGCGTCGACCTCGCCGGGCTTCAGAACCTGGCGGAAGGCGTCGAGCGGGTAGTCGAACAGCGTGCAGCGGGAGTGGTCGGGGGTGCCGTCGGTGAAGATCGGCGAGCCCCACAGGTCGAGCGAGATCATGTTGGGGTTCACCTGGGCGCGGCCGCAGTAGACGCCGGCTCCGCACTGGTCCCAGCACTGGAACAGCCGCCACCGGTTGCGTTCGCTGACGAGTGCGGCGGCGACGTTATCGACGGCCCAATCGCGGAAGGCCCCGGCGGTGCCGCCGATCTCCAGTCTTTCCGGCCACCAGAGGATGGTCCAGATACGGTCGTCGGTGCCCCAGGCCACGTGGACCGGTTCGGCGGCGATGTTGGCGGCTTCCATGATCTTGAGGGGAGCGGGGTCGCCCGTCTTCATCGCCAGGTAGGCGAGGCCCATCGTAGAGCAGCAGCGCATCCAGCCGTAGTTATCCCACGGCGGCATCAGGCCCGACGGCCCCACCATCCGCTGGTACATCCGCAGGATCGTTTCCGGCGACACGCCGTTCGGCTCGTAGCGGCGGGTGAAGCAGTCTTCCCCGGTGATCTGCTCGGCGAGCGCGGTGAACCAGCACGTGATGGGGCTGACGATCTCGCAGAAGTAGGTGGAGCCTTCGTAGGAGTAGCCGCCCGGTTCGCTGAGGCCGAACATGTCGGGGAACCTGGTCAGGCCGGCGGCCATCAGCCGCTGGGCGCGGAGGTCCCTGCCGCGCTTCACGCCGAACAGGTATCCCACGAGGGCGCAGCAGAAGCTCATCGCCCCGATCTGGTTGTCGCACGAGGCAATCCGCCCCTTCATCCGCGTGAACGGGTGCTTCAGCGTGTAGTCGAGGATCGCCTCCTTGATGCGGGCGAAGTCCTTCTTCGAGACGGCCGGCGAGTCGGCGATCCAGTCGAGATTCGTGGCGGTGCGGGCCATCGGCGCGGCGTTGCACCACGTGTGGAAGTGTACGTCGTAGGTGAACTCGCCGGCGAGGTAGCGGTCGAGCGTGGCGTTGATCTCGTCGAGCGCCTTGCGGGCGTAGTCGTCCTTGCCGGTCACGAGGTAGCGGAAGGCGCTGTGGCCTTCGCTGGCGCGGCAGAGGTAGCCCAGCGCGCCCGTGGCGTTGCGCACCTTGCGCCGCAACGCCTTCACATCCGGAACAAACAGGTAGTCGTAGTTCGTGTTGGCCATCGTGCTATTCCTCTGGGGTGGGCTTCAGGCTGCAGGGTAGAGACGCCCCGGCGGGGCGTCTGAGACGTGCCACCGGCACGTCTCTACACGGCGTATGCCGCTTTCCTCGGCCGAAGGCCCGCCTCTGATTTCTTCTTCGTGATTCTTCGTGCCTTCGTGACTTCGTGTCGAAAACACATACCAACACGCCGTCCCATCACACGTCGATCGTCCATGCGAAAAACTGCTCGCCGACGGGACTCGTCCTGACGGCCCACGAGCCGTCGGGCGCCACCACGCCGCAGGGGGCGGAGCAGGGCTTGTCCAGCGGCGACGCGTTGTCCACCGTCACGATCCACAATCCGCCGGCGTGCGCGCGCATCTGGAGGTTCGACTGGTGGAAGTGGAACACGGTCACGCGCGAGAAGTCGGAATCGTCGCGGCCGCCGTTGACCGCGTGGAAGATCACCTTCGCGCCCAGCCGGGCAAGCTGCTGCGTGAGGTGCGGGTCGGGCATCGGCGTGCAGTCGGGGTTGCCCCACAGATCATTGCAGATCAGGCCGCCGGCGGTGGTGCCCTCGAACGAGAACGTGCGGAGCGGCACCGTGGCGTAGTGGTTGATCTCGCCCCGGAGCGGATCCGTCATGGTTCCGCAGCGAAGGATCTTGGCGTGAAACCCGAGGAAGGCACCCGAGCGGTCGTAGAACCGGAGCTGGTTGTAGCATCTGCCGTTGTGCGGCTCGATGAAGCAGGTGCCGAGGGCGAGGCCGACGCGTCTATCGCGGGCATGGTCTAGCACCTGGTCGAGCCCGGCTTGCGTCGCCGCATGGTCGATCTCGTGCGTGTAGCCGCTGAGGCTGCCTTCCGGCGTGAGGAGGATCCGGGCGCCGTCCGCGGCGGCGAAATCGATCGCACGGAGGATCGTTTGTACGTTCTCGCTCACATCCTGCACCACGGGAATCTGCGCACCCGCAACGCGAAGCTGCATGGCTGGGTTCTCCTCCGCTGCCGAGTGCCGGTCAGCGATTGCTTAACAGTATACAGGTTGGCCGGCAGGATGCAAGGGGAGTTCGCCGGTTGCGGATTTTCGGTTGCGGATTTTTCGGTTTCCCTTCAGCCGGCAAAATACTATAATCAGAATGTGTTCAATCAACCATTCGAATTGTGATTCTCAGGTGTGCCGCATGAAGAAGATCAAGAAGAAAAAGACGGCCTACGTTCCGCCCGACGTGCTGGCCCGGAAGAGCCGCCGCTGGTTCATCCTCGGCTCGATCGGAGGTCTTGTGCTGATCCTCGCGATTGTCGTGGGATACGTGTCGGTGGCACAATGGCTGGTGCAGCGCGACCTGCAGAAGCTGGAGGCGCAAGGCCCCGAGAACGCCGACAAGCGGATCATCGGCATGCGCAACGCCGCGCGGTCCCGGCACACCCCATTCATCCCGCGGATATGCGACCTGCTGCGGACCGATCCGTCGGTGAACGTGCGGAAGGAAGCGGCGGCCGCGCTTGCACGCATGGGCAACGGCGCCGCCGTGCCCAGCCTCGTCTACGCCCTGGGCGACGACACCGATGCCGTGGCGAAGGACGCAATGGCCGCACTCCGCACGATCGCCGACAAGGACCTCGAATGGGCCGGCGTGATCGACTGGTGGAACCAGCAGGAGCCGAAATACGAGTGGGCGTATCACCGCCCGCAGGACAGCGGCGTGCCCGTGGTGGACGACATGCGCGCGATGCTGTCGAGCGAGAACAACATCACACGGCTGATAGCCGTCCAGCGGCTGGCGAAGCTGGAGCACCAGGCGGCAGCCGCGGCACTCGAGGCAGCGGCCAACGACCCCGACGAACACGTGAAATCCGCCGCGGCCGACGCATTGGCGTCGATCGCGAAGAAGGCGGGGCAGGCGAAGTGAGCATCGATGCATGCGGCACCGATGCATGCAGCCTCCGCACGATGGAAGAAAAAGATTGAAACTTCCACCGCAGAAAGTACAATCAGTGGTGGAGTCTGTGCCGCGTCCGCAACACCAGAAGAGGGATCTTCCAGAGTGGCCAGAAAACGAACTACAGGGAAGCGCTACACGGTCTTCATCAGCCATTCCACGAAGGATCGGTGGATTGCCAGACAGATCTCGCAGGAGATCGAGCGCAGGGGCCGCAGGTTTGGGGTGGAAACTTTTCTTGACGAAAAGGATATTCAAGGAGGAGATTCATTTTCCGATACCATTTTTCCCAGTATCCACAACTGTAAGGAATTCTTGGTTCTCATGAGCCCGAGTTCAGTGACAAGAGGATGGGTCCTGATGGAAATCGGCGCGGCACTAGGCTTCAGGAAACGGGTTGTAGCACTCATGCTCAATGTTGAGTTCAACCAGTTGCCCGATCCGATCATCTCAAACAAGGCCATGGAGTTGAATGACTTCGACCAATACCTGGATCAGCTTATTGACAGGGTCCGGGGGACGGGAATCATGCATGATTCGGAAACCGAAAAACACAAAACGCGTTCAGGTTTTCCTCAGCTACGCCCGCGTCGATCAGAGCAAGGCGCGCAAGCTGCACAACTTATTGGCGTTGGCTAATGCGGAAATCTACACACTCGACACGTTCAGCCTCACTGAAGATGCCGTTGCGGAGAGTGCAGACAAGATCGCTCAGTGCGATATTTTCATGTTGATCCTCTCGCCCGCGTCAACGGAATCCGGGAACATCTTCCTCGAGTTGGGTGCTGCGTGGGCTTTGAAAAAGCCAGTCATCGCCGTGGCAACGCAGCCGGAAGTGACCACTATTCCCGATGCGATGGGGCCAGCTCAGATAATAGGAATTGATGAGATCGAGAAGCCGGGCGTGCTTAAAGGCATCATTGACCGTTTCGCGAAACCCAAGAAGAATGCGATTGCACGAACCAGAAGGAACGTGAAATCCAGGGAAGCGGTATGATGCCTCACGGTCTGAAAGACATGGCCAGTTGAACCGAACGGATCCCTGGCGCACACGTGGCTTGCTGTTCGTAGTTTGACTGTTTGCCCACCTCCCTGCCAGCGCGAATACCCCATGGAAGAGTCCACACCGGCACCCGAGAAACTTGAGCAGCTCCAGGGCACCGTCGACCTCATCACGTACGCGTCGGAGAACGGCGAGTACGTGGTGGCCCGGCTGCAGCTTGACGGCGGCGGCGAGAAGATCGTCATCGTCGGAGCGATGATGTCATTGCGGCCCGGCGAGCACCTGCGTGTCTACGGCCAGTGGACCACCCACCGGAAGTTCGGCCGGCAGTTCAAGGTCGAGCGGTTCGAAGTCCTCGTGCCCACCAGCATCCCCGGGCTGATCAAGTACCTCGGCTCGGGGCTGATCCGCGGCATCGGGCCGGAGCTTGCCAAGCGGATCGTGGCCAAGTTTGGCATGGACACGCTGGACATCCTGAACGCGGATCCCGAGCGGCTGCAGGACGTGCCGGGGATCGGCCCGAAGACCTACCAGAAAATCCTCCAGAGCTGGCGCAAGCAGGCGGCCAACCGCGAAACGTTGATCTTCCTGGAAGGCTACGGCCTGGGCCCGGGGCTGTCGGCCCGCGTGATCGAGGCCTATGGTGCGTCGGCGATCCCCGTGGTAAAGGAAAATCCCTACCGGCTGGCCCGTGACGTGTCGGGCATCGGGTTCAAGACGGCCGACGGCGTGGCGCAGAACATGGGTTTCGCGCTGGAATCGCCCGAGCGCGTTCAGGCCGGCGTGCTGTTCACCCTCGAAGAACTGGCGGGCGACGGCCACAGTTGCTACGCATACGCCGAGCTGATTCCGGCCGCACGGCAGGTGCTGGGCGTGAAGGACGAGCTCATCTGCCAGGCGGTGGATCTGCTGTCGAGCCAGGGGCTGATCGTCATCGACGACTCGCTCGACGGCCGCCCGGTCTACCTCCGGAAGCTGTATCACGATGAGGTCGGCGTTGGGACCAGGCTGACGATGCTGTCGAACGGGCGCTCGCCGCTGGGGGTGATCAACACCGACGCGGCGATCCAGTGGGTGCAGGAGCGGCAGAAGGTGGAGCTGGCGGAGAGCCAGAAGCGCGCCCTCGCCGCCACACTGGCGAGCAAGGTCTCCGTGATCACCGGCGGGCCCGGCGTGGGCAAGACGACGATCGTCAACTGCATCATTCCGATCCTGCGGGCGAAGAAGCTGAGGGTGGCATTGGCGGCGCCCACGGGCCGGGCCGCCAAGCGCCTGTCGGAAGCCACAAGCAGGGACGCCGCCACGATCCACAGGATGCTGAAGTTCAACCCGCGCGACGGCCAGTTCGCCTGCAACGAGAGCACGCCGCTCGATGCCGATGCCGTGATCGTCGACGAGGCGTCGATGATCGACGTGAACCTGATGCACCACCTGCTGAGCGCGATCCCGCGGCACGCGATGCTGGTGCTGGTGGGCGACGTGGACCAGCTTCCGCCGGTCGGCCCGGGCGACGTGCTCCGCGAGATCATCGATTCCGGCGTGGCCACGGTGTCGCGGCTGGAGGAAGTCTTCCGGCAGGCCCGCCGCAGCATGATCATCGTAAACGCCCACCGCGTGAACCACGGCGAGATGCCCCTGCT
>DATKYA010000163.1:0-3960 GCA_035528775.1 Planctomycetota bacterium
CAGCCACGGGCTGTCCCAGATGTCGTGCTGTTCTTCGCTGGTGTATTCTTCGCGGAGCTTGTCCAGCTCGGCCGGGATGGCCGAAACCTGGTGGATGGGGAAGTAGTTGCCGCCCGAGACCTTCGCCACCTTGCGGAGCAGATCGGCATTCATCCCCGGCTTGTCGTACTCGAGGTCGGGCATGCGCACCACCATCGAGGCCGACGACTCAGCGGCGGTCGCGCCGCTGCCCGACTTGATGCTGACGGTATATTTGCCGGGTGAGGCGGGCGTGAACTCGCCGCGGAACATCCCCGGGTTCCCGGGCACAGCCGTCAGTGCGAGCGCCTTCTCCTTGAACTCGTCGGACGCCACGTTTGCCGGCAGCTCGTCGGCCTTCAGCGGCTCGTAGAACCGGTCGAGGCTGCGCGCCTGCACTATCACCTTCTGGCCGAGCACATAGGTCGACTTGTCGGTCGCCACGTTCAGCCGCTTGTTCTCGCCCAGCAGCCTGCCCGAGCTGAGGAAGCGGATCGCCTGCCCCCAGAACCGCCCGAAGTGCAAGTCGCCCACCATGAACCGCCACCGCCACGTGGAATCGAACCCCACGTACATCGTGCGGGCGCCCCGGTAGAACTGCACCGCCACCAGCGGATACTTGCCGTTCTCGTTGCCTTCCGACGGATGATCCAGCAGCGACACCGCCCCCGGCTTCAGCTTGAGCGCCGGGAAATACCAGAAGCTGCCCGGCAGGCCTTTCCACACCCCGGCGTTCTGCTCCTCGTCGGGGTTGAGAGCCGTCACCGGGTGCTGCATGCCCGCCGGCGTGAGGACCGGCGCAAACGACTGCGTGATCGTGGGCTTCTCGCGCAGCGGATCGTAATACAGCGGCGGACCCGGCACCACCGGCAGCAGCTTCTCGATCGGCGTGTTCGTGTACAGGGAAGGCTGATACTCCTCCTGCGCCGTCACCAGCAGACCCCCGCCCACGTTCTCAACGAAATTCTGGATGCTCGCCGTGTCCGCGTCCGTGAACCGCGCCGGGTTCGCGCCCATCAGGATGATCACGTCGTACTTGAACAGCTCTTCCCTCGACTTCGGAAACTCGCTGATCGGCAGCGTGCCCTCCTGGAAGAAATCGGGGTCCGCCGACTGCAGCAGGCAGCTCACCTTCACCGACGTATCCCGGATCAGGTAGTTCTTCAGGTAGCGGTATTCCCACGTGGGCTTCTCGCTCACCAGCAGCACCTGGATCGGGCGGTCGATCACATCCAGCAGGTGCGGGGGCGACTGGTTGTTGCGGTCGGTCAGCTCGCCGGACATCGGCTCCACGATCGCCCGGCACTCGTACTTGCCGGCCTGCTCCGGCTTGAAGCGGATCGGCACCTGCTGGAGCTGGCCGTCCTTGATGTCGAACTGCCGCGTGGCCAGGGTCGTCTCGCCCGACTTGATTGTGAGCGTGGCCCGGCGCCCCGCGAACCCCTGGCTGCTGATCGCCACGGTGAACGACACGCTGTCCTTCGCGAACACCGTGTTGTTGCCGAAGATCTGCAGCACCTCGATGTCCTTCGGCTCCGACGGATCGCCCACGCCGACGGTGAAGATGGGGAATGGCTCTTCGCGGTTGAGCGCGTATTCTTCGGCGGCAGCAACGGTGTCGCGCCCGACGTTGGACTGGCCATCGGTGATGATCACCATTCCGGCGATGCGCTGGCCCTTCAGCTCGCGGACCGCCTCGCGGATGCACTCGCCGATGGCGGTGGTGCGGCCTTCCGCCTTCAGCAGCGGCTCGTACTGCTGGCCGTCGCCCGGCCACTGCGTGGGCCGAAGCTCCGACGAGAACGTATACAGCCGAGGCATGCACTTCTCCCGCAGCTCCTTCAGGAGCTTGCTGCCCGACTTGTCGAAGATTTTCGTGACGATGCGGCGCCGGTCGAGCAGGTTCAACTGCGCCTTCTGCTCCGGCGTGAGCGACTGCGCCCCCGCGGGCGCGATTCCGGCGGCCGACGCCACCGCTGCCTCATACCCGGGATCGCGATACTCGTCCCGGATGTCCATGCTCAGCGAGCTGTCCACCATCATCACCAGCACGGAATCGGTGGTGTGAAACAGCTCGGACACGCTCACCGGGCGGAAGATCATCCCCAGCAGCAGCAGCAATGCCGCCGCCCGCAGCACCGACAGAAACAGCTTCTGCCGCGGCGTGGCCGTGCCGCTCTCCCGCCGGTACACCAGGTACGCCAGCACCGCCAGCCCGGCCGCGATCAGCCACCACGCCGGCCATGGCTCGGCGAAGCGGAAGCGCCAGCCCGGAGCGGCGGCAGCATTCAGCAGACCGAAGAACTGGATCGAGTGAATGAGGGAGGCGTTGGGCATACGGTTTCGACCATGAAATTCAGAATTCAGAATGGGAATGCTCCCATCCTCCAAAGGTTGCTCTTGACACGAAGCAGGCACGAAGACACGAAGAAGAAAGGAGAAGAAGAATGAACACGAAGGACAACATCAAGAAGGTCGAGCATCTTCCTCTTCCCTCTTCTTCCCCTTCGTGTTCCTTCCTTCCTTCGTGCCTTCGTGTCAAATCCACCCTTCCCATCCCCCTTCTGGATTCTGATTTCTGAATTCCGCCGTTCCTATTCCGTCTTTCCGTCGATCGTCCCGATGGTGATCTTGAGCTGGCTGGTGTCTTCGATGCGTTCCACCTGGCCGTCCTGGATGCGCACGATACGGTCGGAGACGGAGACCATCTTGTGGTCGTGCGTATTGGAAATAACGGTAACGCCGCGAGTCTGGTTCATCTTTTTCAGCAAGTCGATGATTTCGCGGCCGGTGGCGAGGTCGAGGTTGCCGGTCGGCTCGTCGGCGAGGATGAGCGTGGGGTCGTTGGCGAGAGCCCGAGCAACTGCCACGCGCTGCTGCTGCCCGCCCGAAAGCTCGAACGGTTTGTGGTTGAGGCGGTCGCCCAAGCCCACCAGGTCCAGCAGCTCCGCACCCTTGTCGCGAGCCTCGTCGGTCGTCAGCCCGGCGAACGTCATCGGCAGCATCACGTTCTCCAGTGCCGTCATCACCGGGATGATGTTGAAGGTCTGGAAGATGTAGCCGATCTTGCGGCATCGCAGCCAGGCAAGCTCGTAGGCGTCGAGCTGGGCAACGTCCACCTCCTCGATGTACACCTTTCCGGCCGTCGGCTTGTCCAGCCCGCCGATCATGTTGAACAGCGTCGACTTGCCGGAGCCCGACGGCCCCATGATGGACACGTATTCGCCAACCTTGATCTCGATATCGATGCCGCGCAGCGCGTGCACCTCATTGGTGCCCATCCGGTAAACCTTCGTCACGCCCTTCGTTCGTACGATGCTTTGTCTCACGGCCGACCCCTTCGAGGGAGTTAGGAGTTAGAAGTTCAAAGTTGGGAGTTCAAAGCTCAAAGTTCAAAGTTCGAAGTTCAGAAGTGGACCAAGTAGACGTAGTGGACCAAGTGGACAAACCACATGTTCCTCGGCCCTCTGCCGTTTTCCCGCCGAATACCTTTCGAACGCTTCTTCCTTCGATGTTCAATGTTCGATGTTCAGTGTTCGGCGTTCAACGTTCGACGTTCGTTTTCCTCCTCTCCTCTCCCCATCTCCCCATCCCCCACTCCCCCCATCTCCCACCTCCCCCTCTCCCTCTTCCTCACTGCTCCGCTCGCAGCGCTTCAACCGGCTGCATCCGGGCGGCGGCGCGGGCCGGGAAGACAGCGGCGATCATCGACAGCAGCGTTCCCACCGCCTGCGCCAGCACCGCGCACAGCAGCAGCCCGCCCCACGGCATATAGGTAAACACCGGCCTGCCGTAGAGCGCCCAGCTTCTCACCACCGCCAACAGCAATCCCACGGCGATGCCGAGCGCCGTGCCCAGCGCACCCTGGAAAACCGATTCCAGCAGAAACAGCTTCACGATGAACGAGTCGAGCGCGCCCAGGCACTTCATCGTGCCGATCTC
>DATKYA010000164.1:0-3511 GCA_035528775.1 Planctomycetota bacterium
GTTCGAGGGCCGACTTGATGTGGAAGAAGTTGTCGGGCTGCGAAGGCGACAGTCTTTTGCGGAGCTCGGTAACTTCTTCGGAGGCGACGGTTTTTTCGTGGCCGTCGAAGCCGATGCCGTCTCGGCCGGTCCCCAGCCCGCGCAGCGCTTTCTGGAATGCTTCGCGGAACGATCCGCCCAACCCAATCGATTCCCCGATGGACTTCATCACGGTATTCAGCTCGGTGCGGGCGCCGGGGAATTTCTCGAAGGCGAACCGCGGCACGCGCACTGCCACGGCGCTGGGCTGCGGCGGCTGGGGGCATACGGCGGCAAGCTGCTCGCACAGAGCCAGCCGGATAGCGGCGTCCACCGTGGAGAATCCGGTGGCGAACGAGATCAGCGCGCTGAACCGAGTGATCCCGGGGTTCATCTCCATTACCACGATCTCGGCGGGATCGCGGGGGTTGACGGCGAACTCGATGTCGGCGCTCGACGTGATGCCGGCGAGGCCGGCGAGCTTGCGGGATACCTCCGAGATCGTGCCGAGCTGGGCCTTCGTGAGCGATTGCGCGGGGAAGACGGCGGCACTGTCGCCCGAGTGAACGCCCATCGGGTCGATGGTTTCGATGATGCCCGCAACGATGCAGTTGCCGCGGCAGTCGCGCAGCACTTGGCAGATCACCTCGCGCCAGCCGAGGGCGGCCTTCTCGATGAGCGTCTTGGCCACCGGGCTGTGCTTGATCGCGCGGAAGGTGCTGTCCTTCAGTTCCTCAAAATTGTATACGACCGAGCTGCCTGGGCCGGCGATCACGTAGAACGGGCGGAGGACGACGGGGAATCCGAGCCGTGACGCGGCTGCGGCTGCCTGCTCGGGGCTGGTCGCGGATTCCGACGGCAGGCTGCGGCCGCCCGCTTTTTCGACGAGCTCCGCGAATGCCACGCGATCGCCGACCGCTCGGATCATGTCGGGCGGGATGCCGAGCACGGCCACGCCCTGCGCCTCGAGATCGTCAGCCACCTGCATGCAGAGGTTCAGCCCGGTCTGGCCGTCAGCGACGGGCAGGATAGCCGACGGATGCTCCTTGTCGATGATCCTGCGGATCGTATCGGCGGTCAGCGGCTCGACGTAGGCGCGATCCGCCTCGTGGATGATCAGCGAGGCGGGCGTGTTGTCGAGCGCGATCACCCTGTGGCCCGCCCGCTTGATGGTCCTGCAGGCCTTCCATGCGGCGAGATTGTATTCGGTGCCGTGGCCGACGGTTGTCGGCCCGGAACCGATGACCAGGATCGTTTGGGTCGTAACGTCATTCGGCATGATGCAAAATCCCGCTTTTCCTCGCGTCCGAAACGGGAAAACCCTAATTATACGGCGGGTGTGACGTGAAAATCAAGATCAAACGCGGCCAAATCTCACCTCAGCATCGTAGGTCTTTCACTCCACCTGGAACGCGAATCAGTACAGCACCCACAGACTCGAATGGCGTGAAATTAAGGAGCCGCGGCCGTTGTAGGGGCGGGCTGAGCGCCCCGAAAAATGAGGGGAATGACAAGGGCTGAGCGATGTCTTCCTGCGACCGAAGCGGTCGCCGCGAATCGCCCTCCCTCTTCCGGTCTTAGAAATTATCTCAAAACATCCAACAGGATCATGTAGGGGCACACGGCGTGTGCCCCGGGGCGGACGCCGTCCGCCCCTACCTCGGGATCGCCTTTTGAGATAGTTTCTTAATTTCACGCCATTCCCCACAGGCTCCCGAAGAAGATACCGAGATCCTCTGCTATGCCGACGGCATGCCGGGGGAAGGCGATGTTGCTCAGAAGGAACCAGACGTAGAGAGCGGCGCGGGACATCCTCGCTATGAGGGCAGGATGAATGCTGGTGGTTGCGGATCAAACGCCGATCATGGCGTCGACTTGGGGTCCCGGTCTGCAGCTTCGCCCCCAAACTTCGGATCGGTGATCCCCCGTTCTCTCGCCAGCCCGTTGAGAATCTCCGCGGCGGAACAGAACTCCCCCGTCAGTTCGTGCCGATACCGGTGCCGGTCAGGGACTCCCACATGCTCATACCGAGACCGATGCTTTCTCTGGCACGCCGGGCAGTAGATCGGGGCGTCACTTTCCACTCTCTGAACTTCCCAAGTCTTGATGTTGCCGCGCAATGCCACCGGCACCAACACATCGGTGGTCTTCCCGCAGATGCACGAGAGCTTGCCCTGCACATAGGCTCTCGCTTCGATGATGTCCGAGCTACGGGGTGCCATGACCCCATGGCTCCCTTTCTCATAGTGTAATTGCCTCCGTGCTTGGTGTTGGGGTGCCTTCCTCTGACACCAATTCATGCAAACAAAGTAGCGTTGCGGGTAGCTTTCCCCGCTTTCCGTCCTATGGATCGTGCTGCGTGTGCGTTCCGCCCCGGCCCCACCAACAGCCTTCGCGCCCGGCAAGACAGGCACGGCCCCTCCCTCGGTGTACATCCCGGTACGCCCGAGGGACGGTAATGGGGCCGCGGGATGTTTACCGATGCACCGCGAAGTCCAACACCATCGGCTCGGCCAGGCGGGCATAGTCCGAGTACCGCATCCGGATCGCCTGGCGGTGCGTGCCCGCATTGAAGGTGATGGTATCGCACAGAGCCAGATGCCCGTCAACCAGCGTCTGCAGCCCGTATGGCTTGCCGAAGGGGGGCTCTGCCCCGAGTTCTGTGTCGGGGAACAGCCGCTCGAGGTCCAATTCATCGGCTAGCCGGCATTGCGCGGCACCGAGGTCCGCCGCGAGCTTGTCCAGATCGATCTTGTGGCTGGCCGGAAGCACGCACAGCACGCGGTTGCCATCAGCGTACACCACAACTGACTTGGCTATCGCGTCCCCCTTGACGTGCTCGATGGCAGCCAACCCTTGGGCCGTGTAGGCTGGCGGGTGCTCATGCTTCTCGTATTCCACCCCGGCTTCTTTCAGGAATCTTTCGACGTCCATGGTCTACCCCCTTTCGATGTTGCTTGTCTTGCCCCGGCGTACCGATCCCATGCGCGCGCGATTTCGCCATTGGCGGCCTCACGGAAGCTCGCATCTGCCAATGGATGGTCCACGGAGTATTTCCCACTTCTCGCCGCCCCTGTGAATGCACCATCCGGCGCGTATATTGCAAGCCTACTCACCCCCGCCCTCAAAAAGCGGCGGGGGCGCGAACACAAGGGCGAGGGCAATGGCCTATCTCCTCTTCATGACCGCGCCGACGATTCTGTCTGCCTTTGACAGCTTCATCCAGGCCTTCTCCGAACAGCGCCGCAGGATCAGCGCCGATGAGGCCGCCATGTAGACTACTCCCAAGGCCAACACAACGAGTGCTTTCGTGTTCGCCGACCACGGAACCCAGATGAAGAATCCCACGTGCACCAAGACAAACCCCACCGCCAGCAGCAGGAGCAGGCAGCTCAGCGATACGGCCGATACAAACAGCCGGCGGGCGCCGATTACCCCTTTGACGTAGTAGGCGGCAGCCTGGATCTTCAGCAGGCCAACCGACAACTTCCTG
>DATKYA010000165.1:0-17230 GCA_035528775.1 Planctomycetota bacterium
GTCCACGCGATGCCGGCGGCTCCGGCGGCCACGATGGCAGTGATGATGCCCTTGGGCTTCTGGAACAGTGCGGCGGCGCCGAAGACGACCGCGAGCACCGCCCCGCCCGCCGCCACGATCTGCCACAGCGGGAACGACCGCATCAGGAGGAAGTTGGGGATCATCGTCACGCCGGGCGGAAACGCCATCGTGGCGAGGAAGAAGATCAGGATGCGGTGCGAGTTCTTCATCGAATAGCGGGAGAGGGCGTATGCCGCCATCGGGTTCACCGTGAGCGTGGCCGTGAGGGTGAGGACCACGAGCACCAGCGTGTTGACCAGCGCCCGCCCCTTGAGCACGAGGAAGCCGAACACCCGCGAGTAGTTGCGGCCCATGTAGTGCCAGAAGTAGCGGCTGCGGTTGGTCTTGAACTCGCAGACGTCGGCGATCTGGGCCGGCCACGCGATATCGGATGCGACGGCGAACTCCGTGCCGTATTCCTGGTTCACCTTCTCGAGCGAGCCGTGTTTCTTGAGCAGGAAGCTGCGGTAGGCGTGTTCGGTGCGGTGCAGCGTGTAGTCGGCGGGGTCGACCTGCGCGAGGAGGAAGTCGACCCACATGCTGCGGTAGTAGTCGTTGGCCGGCCACGTGGCGGGCAGCGCCAGGTCGTCGCGCGACGACAACTCGAGGCCGGTGAGCTTGACGAACGTGCCGAGGTCGCTCTCGCGCTTCTCGGAGAACGCGATCCAGTCGTCGCGATACTTCTGTTGAGCCTCGGGTGACAGGGAGATGAAGCGCCGGGGGAACTTGTTGCGGAGGAAATGGGCGAGATTCCCGCGGCACTCGGCGTTGTCGACGGTTGGCTCGTGCCCGCGGAACGGGATTTGCCAGAACGTCTTGTAGGCGGCGTCGCCGCTGAGGCCCCAGGCGGCGTTGAGCTTGTCGATCTGGCCGAACTGCTCGTTCAGGTAGCCCTGCCAGAAGAGGTCGGTGGGGATCACGCACCAGAGTTCCTTCTCCTGTTGCGACTTGAACGTGACCCAGTCCCGGTATTGGATATTGGAGCTGGGGAACCACCGGGAGCGGATCCATTCCACCTCGATGGGAGCATAGATGAGGCGGAATTCAGGGACGGTGAGGCCGGAGATTCGGCGGAGCTCGATGAGCGCCTGCTTCGGATCGCCGCCGGCGCGCTCGAGGTAGAGCTTCTCGAGGTATCGCCAGTAGCGGTCGTCGATCTCGACAGGGTCGTAGAGGATGATCTCGCGGGGGTCGGCGGAGCTTTTGAACTCGTAGAAGTCCTGCGTGATCTTCTTGTAGATATCGGGCTTCTCGTCGTAGCCGAGGAAGGCGGCAGCCGGCTCCTTGTCTATGAAGTCCTCGTCGAAGGCGATGGTGCGCCAGCTCGCGTGGTCGGTATCCAGCTTGTAGGTAGACGCGAAGATGTTGAAGTATTTCTCGCCGTACTTTTCGAAGAGGAACTTCGCAAACTGCTTCTTCTCGTTGCCGAAGAAGTCGGGCCAGGGGTTGTATTTTTCGTAGTCGTAGCGGCTGGAGATGCTGGCCGTGAGCATCATCCCGAAGGGGTAGAGCATGGTGATCGACCCCAAGCACAGCAGCACGTAGATGATGGTGACCACCACCACCACTTTCGCGTCTTTCCGACCGACTTTCGGGATAATGGGCATCGTCAACTCCGATCAACGGGTGGATTCGGCCGACGCAATCTTGCTGTCGTGCAGCCAACTTCTGCTTCGTGCTCCTTCGTGACTTCGTGACTTCGTGTCGAAAACACCATCAATTCTCTCCTGCCTTGCGGAATTCGACTTTCCGCAGGATATTCAACTGCATCACGGTGAAGCCGATGAGCATCGAGCCGAGGATCCACGCGATGGCGGTGGCGTAGCCGAAGTTCAGGTAGATGTAGGCTTCCGTCCAGATCTGCAGGCCGAGCACCATGGTCTTGGCGGCGCCGCCGGTCATCACGAGGATGTTCTGCATCGACTGGAAGGCGCCGATGGTGGCGCCGACGAAATTGATGATGATCAGCGGCTTGAGCGTGGGGATGGTGATGTGCCAGAGCTTGGGCCACATTCCGGCCCCATCGACGTCGGCCGCTTCGTAGAGGTCTTCGGGGACCGACTTCAGCGCTGCAAGGTAGATCAGGCAGCCCGGCCCGGCCCCCGCCCACACGAAGGGTATGATGACGGCCGGCATGGCGTAGAACTCGCTGGATAGCCACCCGATCGGCTGGCTTGCCCTGGTCCACACGATTCCCAGGTGCAGGGTGAGCGCCGCGAACATCCCCGCCACCAGCGGGCCGGTCATCCGCTCACGATCGGCGCCGAGCAGCTCCAGCACACATGATAGCGTCAAGCCGAAGCCGAACAGGCCGCACAGAATCCAGAACAGCTCGGACGCGGCCAGCGGCCCGGACCGCCCTTGGAATAGCGGGCTCCAGATGACACCCGCAATCCCCAAGACGGCCAGCGCCGCCGTCGCCAGGGCTGGCCACCACTGCCGCAGCGTGCGGTGGCTGAGGCGAACGGCCCGCTCGCCCAACCGTATGGCAAATCCGGCGACCGCGACGCCCACGCCGATCAGCACCACCTTGATGATCATCATCAGTGTGCCGTTCATCACGATTTTGTTCAGGAAGCCGTAATCGGTTTCATTGTACATCAGCTTCCACAAGAACATCACGACCAGCGAGCTCATCACGGCCGGCAGGTAGAAGACGGTGCGGAAGAAGTACTTGCCGATCGGCACTTCGCTGAGCAGGATCGCCAGGATGATCGGTGCGAGGAACCCCAACGCCAAGGCGTAGAACACGTAGCGGAACGTGTTCCACAACGCCTCGCGGAACGTGTTGTCGATGATCACCTGCACGAAGTTGTCGATGCCGATCCAGCGCGAGCCGCCGAGGATGCGGTAGTCCTGGAATGCCATCAGCGAGCCGCGGATGAGCGGGTAGTAGCTCCACAGCCCGATCGAGATCACCGCCGGGGCCAGCAGCGCCAGCGGGGCGATCAGCCGCACTTTCTCGGACATCCCGCTCGACCCCTGCACCTTGTAGTGCTTGGCCGCCATGCGGATGTAGACGATGAACAGCGTGACGAACACCACGCCCGCCACAATCACGACCACCCATGCTAGCGGGCGGTACCGCCGGACCTGCTCGGAGCTTTCGCTGGAGAGGAACTTGGTGTTTGCCTCATCCTGGGCCGTCTTCATCAGCTCCAGTGCATCCAGGTTGGGGTCGTTGAAGATGCGGTCGAACACATTCGTGGGCAAGACCTGGTCCTGGATGTATGATGCGTTTTTCTGGAACGGCTCGGTGCGGGTGTATTTGAAGGCGGTGTTGAGGTTGTCGATCCACCAGTCGGGCAGTTCCTCGAGGAATTCATCCAGGCCGGCGGCCTTGAGCTGTGCGGGTGCCATGAATTTGTAGTAGCCGGCGCTGGCTTGCGCGCGGGCCATGTCTTTCAGGTGGGCGTAGCGGGCGGAAACCAAGTCCCACGCCACGTCCTGCTTCGCCTGCGAGTCGAACTCCGACGCCAACGCCAGGAAGCCGGGCTGCGAAACGGTCCACGGCTTGTCGTTCGGCGTGCGGACGGGCACCGGCGCCACGCCGATCTGGTCGGGCCGCAGGTTGAGGTTGCCCAGTTCGGACGGCGCAAGGTAGTAGATCATCATCGATACCTCGCCGTTCTCGAAGGCTTCGTTGCGGTCGACGTTTTCCGTGGGGCTGTAGATGCGGGCCATGCCCTCGATGATGTCGGGTTTCCGGCAGGAGACTTCCTTGCCGCACTTGGCGCACATGGCGGTGCAGATGACGGCATTGGGGTCGGCGTTGGCGAGCTTGCCGGCTATCGCCTTGCGGTCGAACACGATCGGCTCGTCGTCGTCAGGGCAGCGAGACCAGAGCTGCCAGCGGAGCTTCTGGTAAAGCTCAATGGCGGCCGCGCCGCCTTCGTCGGCGAAGGTGGCCTCCCATTCGCTCTCAAGCGGTTGGCCCTGCTTGTCGTGGATGACGGGCTTGCCGCATTGTTCGCAGATGAAGGCGGTTTCTTCCTTCAGCCAGGTGCCCCTGGTGCCGCACTCGGGGCAAGCGCGGTGCTGCTTGACGAGATCTCCGCCCGCGCTCCAGAACCAAGGGTACCACAGCCAGGCGCCGTTGTAGAGGAAGAATCCGCGGCGGCCCATCTGGAAGCGAGCACCCTGGATTTTCATCTGCGGGCGGGTGAGGCGGCGCGAAATGTCCAGGAACTCGTCCCACGTGCGCGGCGGCTTGTTCGGATCCAGCCCCGCCTCCTGGAACAGGTCGCGCCGGTACACCAGCACGATCGGCCCGGGCGTCATGTCCGTTGGAACCGCGTAGACGTGCCCGTCCTTCATGCACGTGAGCTTGATCTTGTCGGGGATGCTCTTCCACGGCTCCCAGGTCGCCTCGTCGTTCGACACCAGGCCGTCGCGGTTGGTGTCGTAGCCCACGTACTCGTCCAGCGGGCGGATGAGCTGCTGGTCGGAATAAGTCCGGACCATGTGAATGAACAGGCCGATGATCTCGGGCGAGTTCCTGGCGGCGATGGACATCAGCAGCGGGGCCTGATAGGCCGCGCCGGGCACGCTGAGCCGCGAAAATGCCTCCACCCGCACGTTGGGGTGGTTCCGCATGTATGCGATGTATGGCAGGTTTTCTGCCTGCTGGATGTCGTTGAGCGGCTGCGGGTTGTACCACCAGTGGCGGATGACAAGGTCGGCGTAGAGGTAATCGACGATCTGGGAGAACTGCTGCCCGAGCGCTGCAACGGCATCCGGCTCGGACGCCGCCCATTTTGCGCGGAAGGCGTCGAATGCAGTGCGTGCGGCGGGCTGCGGCTTCTCGGCGTCGAAGATCGCGCACGCCTCGGTGTAGAACTGCTCGCGAGCGTCCGCGTTGCGGATCAGCGGCCGGAGGAACCGCAGGCGTTGGGCTGGGGTATAGACTTCCTCCCCCCACTCGAGGTGGTCGAATCGGGCTTTCGACGGATCCGGGGCGGTCTGCGCGTGGCCCGGCATCATGGCGAACCACAGGGCGATCAGTATCACGACGACGCCGTTGGCTCCGCGCAAAACCGTTCTCCTGCGTTGAGTACTAGTTCGAAATCGCTATGGCAGCAGGAAATTATACCGATGCCATGGGGATGTGTCAAGGAAAAGAATGGGAGTTGGGCTTTGGGCTTTAGGCTTTGGGCTTTGGGCTAGGTGTTCATCGGCGAAGAGCTGAGATTGATAGGATGGACAGGATGGACGCGGCATGGCCCCAAGCCCCCAGCCTCAAGCCCCACGCCCATATTCCGCGATTTCCACTTCCTTTTGCCTCATTGCCGTGTATAATCACTGGCTCAGCGGTTCACCCGAAAACTGCACCGCAGAATTACCCCGAAAACAGGACATCCCCAATGTGTGACGGATCCACGCCATCAACCGACCTCAACCGGATGATCGAGCACGCCCGGGCCTTGCGCGCGAAATACCTGGACGACCCGCACCGGCCCGGCTACCACTTCGTGGTGCCTGAAGGAGTGCACGGTCCCGTTGACCCCAACGGGGGCCTCTTCTGGAATGGCCGATACCACCTGTGCTACATCTTCCAGCACGAAGGCAAGCACTACTGGGGGCACATATCGAGCGTGGACCTGGTTCACTGGCGGCACCATCCGCCCGCACTTGGACCGGGGGACGGCGATGACGGCATCTTCAGCGGCGGAGCCTTCGTCGATCAGAATGGAGTGGCAACCATCACCTACTGGGGGCTGGGCAATCCCGGCGGCATCTGCATCGCCACCAGCTCCGATCCGGAGCTTGACCACTGGACCAAAAGCCCGCACAACCCGGTGATCCGCGAGACGCAGCATGGACTGGCGGTCGTGCCGTCGTCCTGCGGCACGGGTGAGACCGTTTACGGCGCGGCTGATCCGTCTGCAATCTGGTTCCACGGCGGCCGCTATTACATGCTCACCGGCAACCTGCTCGTCCTCAGGGAATTCGGCAGCAAACGCAATCTGCCCGAGCACCTGGGCGACACGCTCTACCTGTTCGTATCCGACGACCTCGCGAAGTGGACGTATCTGCACACGTTCTATCAGTCGCGCCGCAAATGGACGCAGGAATCCGAGGACGACATGTGCCCGGACTTCTTCCCGCTGCCCGCCAGCCCGAAGGGAGGCCCGGCAAGCGACCGCCACATGATCCTCTTCATCAGCCACAACCTCGGCGCCCAGTACTACATCGGCCGCTACGCCGGCGGCCGCTTCGAGCCGGAAACGCACGGCCGGATGACGTGGGTCGACAACGAGTTCTTCGCGCCGGAAAGCCTGGCCGACGCCAACGGCCGCCGGATCATGTGGTCGTGGGTGTTCGACCGCCGGGAGCAGGCCACCCGCCAGGCCAGCGGATGGTCGGGAGAGTTGAGCCTGCCCCGCGTGCTCTGGCTGGGCGACGACGGCATCCTCCGCATGCGGCCGGTCGACGAGCTCCGCTGCCTGCGCTACAACGAGAAGGCACGCCGCAACCTGAAAATCAAGGCCGATGCCGACCTGCCGCTGGAGGATGTTCGCGGCAATTCCATCGAGCTATCCGTCCAGATCGTCCCCGGCTCGGCGAAGCAGGTTGGCGTGAAGGTGTGCTGCTCGCCCGACGGAGCCGAGGGGACGCTGATCTACTGTGACACTGCCGATAACACGCTGAAAGTGGACACGCGGAAATCGAGCCTCGGCGAAGGCCCGAAGCTCGTCGAGGCGGCGCCTTTCGCACTGAAACCGCGCGAGAAGCTGGAGCTTCGGGTGTTTGTCGACAAGTCGTTCGTCGAAGTCTTTGCGAACGACCGCCAGGCTGTTGTGCGGCGGATCTATCCATCGCGGGCCGACAGCACGGGCGTGGCACTGTTCGCCCGCGGCGGCGACGCAACCGTTTCTCAGCTTCACGCGTGGCAGATGATGCCGAGCAATCCATACTGAACTGATCAAGAGGAAGAAGGCCACGAAGATACGTGCGGACGCGGCGTCCGCCGGGCACGAAGGACACGAAGAAGAAAGAAGCGGATGATGGGATGATGGGATGAAGTGAAAAACCTGCCCTTGCATCGCCCTCCACCGTGTCCACTATGTCCACTTCGTCCACTATGTCCACTTCGTCCACTTCGTCCACTTCGGACTGAGCCCTGATCATCCTCTTCTTCGTGGCCTTCCGGATTCTACAGGAGCTTTCAATAAGTGAAGAACACCGTGAGGATCGTCGTCATCGGTGCCGCCAGCCGGAGCTTCGGCCCGCGGCTGATCAGCGACATCGTGCTCGAGAAGGACCTGCCGGCGGCGCGAGCCGTGGAAGTGGTGCTGGTTGACCTCGACGCGGAGCGCCTGGCGCAGATGCTGCGGCTGGCGGAGCGCTGCGCACGGTTCGCCGGGGCGCCCGTGCGGTTTTCGGCCGCAACCGACCGCGAAATGGCGCTCCACGGGGCCGATTTCGTGCTCGTGTCGGTCGCAGTGAAGCGGATGGAGCTGTGGGAGCAGGACTTCCGCATTCCCCTGAGCCTGGGGATGAAGCACTGCCTGGGCGAGAACGGCGGGCCTGGGGCGATCTTCCACGCACTCCGCAACTTCGAATTGGTTATGCCGATCTGCCGCGACGTCGAGCGAATCTGCCCCGACGCCTGGCTGCTCAACTTCACCAACCCCGAAGCCCGCATCCTCACCGTGATCCTCACGCTCACCCGCGTGAAGGCGATCGGCCTGTGCCACGGCTTCCACGACGCCCAGCAGCCCATCGCGCGGATTCTCGGGCGGCCGCTCGACGAGCTCGACATCCGCACGGCCGGCGTGAACCATTTCTTCACGGTGTATCGCCTGGCCGACCGCCGCACCGGGCAGGACCTGCTGCCCGAGCTTGCGGCCAAGATCGAGGCCGAGCTGCACTGCCTGCATCCGCTCACGCGATTCGTGTGGGAGACATTCGGCGTGCTCGGGATGAACTCCGACGACCACATCGGCGAGTACATCGCGTATGCGCACGAGTTTACCGGGCTGCGCTGGCCGTACGGACAGGAGCGGCGCCGCGTCGCCCGCGTGCACCAGCCGCCGCCCGACCACATCGCCCAGTACCTGGCGGGGAAGCGCGAGGTGGACGCGGCCCTCGTGCGGCCGTCGGGCGAGCTGGCGTTGCCGATCATCGCGGATATTGTCCTCGATCGCAAGGCGTGGCGCCCGGCCGTGAACGTGCTCAACACCGGCCGGTTCATCGGCAACCTCGCGGCCGACGCCTGCGTGGAGGTGCCGGCGATTGCCGACGCCGCCGGCATTCACCCCGAGCACGCGGGCGACCTGCCCGAGGCCTTCGCCGCAATGCTCCGCCTTCAGCAATCCATCAACCGCCTGCTCGTGGAGGCGTACCGGGAGCGGTCGAAGCGGCGGCTGCTGCAGGCGCTGCTGTTGGATCCGCTGGTGGATTCCGCCTCGGCCGCACGCGAGCTGATCGAGATCATGTTCGAGGTGCAGGGGGAATATTTGCCGGCGTTCGGGGCATGAAAAAATCCACAGATTACGCAGATTACGCAGAGGAGGAGAGGGATGTCCTACCACTCATTCCCTCTTCTCTTCATCTGTGCAATCTGTGCAATCTGTGGATCAATCTTGCCGTCAAGCAAGCGGTAAGCCGAGTTCTGTGAGCGGATCGGAAGATCCGCCTGCGGCCATTCATCTAGGACGCACCTCGCGATGCGCCTCGAGCGGCCTACCCGGAAGTCGATAGCGAGCCGGGCCGGCTCATGCTTCCTGTTTGGCCTTTCTCCGGGCGGGGCTTGCCAGGCCGACGTGTCGCCACGCCGCCGGTGAGCTCTTACCTCACCATTTCACCCTTACCGGCGACGCAGAACGTCGCAGGCGGTATGTTTTCTGTTGCGCTTTCCCGGGGATCGCTCCCGGTGGGTGTTACCCATCGCCCTGCCCTGCGGAGCTCGGACTTTCCTCTCCCCGCGGCATCAGAAGGGCGGGCAATTCGGGCGACCGAAGACGGTCGCACCTCAGCCCGCCCCTACAAGAAAGCCAACGGGCAGCGGCCGCATCGCTTGCTTGACGGCTCTTCTCAGCTAGCAATATGGAGACGCTTAGGCCAGAATGCTCCAAGGATTATCCATGTTCCGTGCTGAAGCACAGTCCCAACAAAAAAGTGAGTGTCCACCTTCGGGGCGCAGATCGTGTCAAGGAACCTCTGTTTGACTTTTTGCACCGCAACCGCCTCACCATGCATATCGCGCATCTTCCGGAATAGCTGCCCCGCCTCCCAATCCTCGATCATCATTTGATGACTAGGGCATCCGGATTCTTCACACACGAAGTTGTACGAGAACTTGTAGGGTATCTTCTCGAGCGGCTTTCTTTGAGGCCCAAAGAGACTAAGCTGCCTAAACTGCTCTTTCTGCTCGGCGGTCCAGTCGCGTTCGCAAGGCTCGGCGATGAAGTCCTTCACTGCCGCGGGTCGCACAATCCCCAGTGAGCGCTGAATCTGAGAGCCTTTCCTCAGCTCACACATCGTCTGCACACCCTTCGCCAATACGAACTTCTTTCGCTCAGCCCAGTTGTCTTCGGTGGAAAGAACACACCCTGTTGCACGAATGAGGGCTCCAGTCCTTGGCCTGTACGATTCCGGCCGCGGATCCTTCTCGTTTTTCTCGATATCGAGTTCAACCCACTCGTACTTGCGATACCATTCCCAATAGGGGCGATAGCGGTAGTCGATAGGGTAAAGCCTCACGAAACTGCCGTCCTTGAGGACCCCAGCGGTACACACCAACTCCAGGTATGTGAAGGACGGAATAGGGTAAGTCTTGACAGTGATTAGCATCCTCGCCGGGTTTTTCGGCCCCAATTGTCCCATCGTGCCTCCATCACAGGTGTACCACAGGTATTCCTGTTTCCGCAGAAAGGACTCTTGCTAGCCTTCCACGATGGCAGCAGTGTACATCACGCTCGAAACACAGAAGGACCGTTCGCTCTTTCCTCACCAGCCGGGCCGCTTGGTTTCTAGCCTCTGAGGCTTGTGGCAACAGCTTTCTCTCGTACTGATCAAGTACTCTAAAGTAGTCTTCCGCGGTACGTAAAGACTTGCGGAATTGCGAGGGAACTCCCAAGGCGGGGAGATGTGCGTAAGCAATCCCATTCGCTTCGCACAAGTCTTTCAGGGCGGTCTTGGAGAAACCCGATTTCCGTGAGATAGGATTCTCCCTCACGTCAAGAAGGAGCTTCACCCCAACGCTTCTGATCTTCGTAAGAAACGATTCCGCAGTCTCCCCTTGGTAGCCAGCCGTGTACAACGTGGCCCCGATAGAACGGTTGCTCATTGCACTACTCCATATACATTATCCTCGAGCACGTCTTGCAGTAGATGATCTGCTCGTTCTTCAGAAGCTGCGCCTGCACTTCGGGCGTGATTTTCATGAAACAGCCTTGGCAGGAAAGATCGACCACGGGGACGATTGCGGTCGGGCCGCGCTTGGCAAGGATGCGTTCGTACTGGTGGAGTAGGAAATCGGGGACGTTTGCGGCAAGTTGCTTTCGTTCTTCGGCGAGCACGGCGAGCTGCTTGTCGACTTCCTGCTGCTGGCCCCGGATCTCGTCCTTGTGGGCGTTCAGCTCGTCTTCGGCGGCTTTCTTTGCGGCCTTGCATTCCTGGATCACGTGCTGCTGCCGCTCAACAATGTCCATTTCCAGCAGCATCTCATCTTCGAGCTTTGAAATATCGGCTTGTTTTGTGGTGATTTCAGAGATGACGGCGGAGTATTCCTTGTTGGTCTTGACCTGGTTGAGCTGGCTGCGGAACTTCTGGACATCGGCTTCGAAGGACTTGAGGCTGAGTTCCTTCTGGTCATAATGAGAGCGGAGGGCCTTGAGGTGGCCCTCCGCTTCGTGCAGTGCCTTGTCTTTCTCCTGTACCGCCTGCTCGAGCCGCTGCAAGGCGCTGGGGAGCTCTCCGTGTTTCTTGCGGAGGGCGATCAGCTTGCAGTCGAGCCCGTGCAGGATCCTGAGGTTCTGGAGATTGCTGTTTTCCTTCATTCGCTCCTTACCTGCTGCCGAAACCTTCGATGAAGCTCTCGAGTTTGCGGCTTCTGATGGGGTGCTGCAGCTTGCGCACTGCCTTGGCTTCGATCTGTCGGACGCGTTCTCTGGTGACTTTGAACTTCTGGCCGACTTCTTCGAGCGTATAGGTGAAGCCTTCGCCGATGCCGTAGCGCAGCTTGATGATGTCGCGCTCGCGGTCGGTCAGGCTGTTCAGCACGCTGTTGATCTTGTCGCGCAGCATGTGATGCGTTGCGGAGCTCACGGGATTCTCGGCGGTCTCGTCTTCGATGAAGTCGCCGAAGTAGCTGTCTTCGCTTTCCCCGATCGGCCGGTCAAGCGAGATGGGGTGCTTGGAGATTTTCATCACCCGGCGCGTCTCGTCGACGGAGATCTGGGCTTCGCGAGCAAGTTCTTCGATGGACGGCTCGCGGCCGTGCTCCTGGATCAGCTTCTTGCTGACGTTGCGCAGCTTGCTCATCGTCTCGATCATGTGCACGGGGATGCGGATCGTCCGGGCGAGATCGGCAATGGAGCGCGTGATCGCCTGGCGAATCCACCACGTGGCGTAGGTGGAGAACTTGTAGCCGCGCTTGTATTCGTACTTCTCAACGGCTTTCATCAGGCCGGTGTTGCCTTCCTGGATCAGGTCGAGGAAGCCCAGCCCCCGGTTGCGGTATTTCTTTGCGATGGAGACGACCAGCCGCAGGTTGCCGCTGGAGAGCATGCGCTTGGCGACCTCGTACTGCTCGTGCTTGACGCGGATGTCTTCGGTGCGCCTGCCCAGGTTCTCGAGGCCTTCGCCCGCCAGCTGCGTGAGCTCGCGGAGCTGGGCCTCCATATGCCGGAGCTGGCCGTTGCTCTCGCTCTTCTGCCGCAGCTCTTCGGTTTTCTTCACGAAGAAGAGCATGCGGGCGTAGTGCTCGTTGAGCCGGTCGATCATCGGCTGGATGCGCTTGCCGGCAAGGCTGAGCTCTTCGAGCAGAGCGACGGCCCTTGCCCTTCGCTGCGCCAGCCGCTTGGCGATCCGGCGCGTCTCGGACTCGCTGTTGGACTCCATCGTCCGCTGGTAGTCCTCCCGGTTGCGATCGAGCATCATCTTCAGCGTCTTGAGGTTTTCCGGGAGCTTCTTGTGGAGGTCTTCCTTCGTGTTCTCGTCGGTGCCGAGGGCGTTGAGCGTGCGCTCGAAGGGCGCGTCGCCCCGGCTCACATCTTCCAGGATGCCGATCGCCGTCTCGATCGAGAGGTCGGATTCCAGCACGAGTGTGCGGAACGACTTGCGCGTCATCTCGATCTTCTTGGCGAGCAGGATTTCCTCTTCCCGGGAAAGCAGCGGGATCTCCCCCATCTGCGTCAGGTACATGCGCACGGGATCGTCGACGTTCTCGAAATCGTCGTCCTCCAGATCGTCGAAGACGTCCTCGTCCTGCGCTTCGAGCAGGGCCTCCCTCGCGTCGACGTCCGTCTCGTCGATCAGCTCGATCCCGAGCTCGTCGAGCTGCACCAGGATCTTGTCGATCCGGTCGGGCGACACGGTGTCGTCGGGAAGAAGGTCGTTGAGCTCCTCATAGGTGAGGAAGCCCTTTTCCCTTCCCCGTTCGGTGAGGAGCTTCATAATGTCCTCAGACTTGCCCATCTATTCCTCCTCGGTTCAGATAACCCAGGTATTCATGCTCGAGCCGCTTGAAGTTTTCGGCGTCTCCCTTCTGTGCGGCAGTGAGCATCAGTTGGTTCAGTTCGGAGATTCGCTTGCGTGCCTTGTGCTGCCTGAATGCTGGCAGGCAGCTTTCGAGCCTGCCCTTGAGATCAGGGCTGCCCTGCGTGTCGCTGACGAGCTGGGCCAGCAGCGACGCCAATTCGGATTCCGCGAGCCGTGCCGAGAGCGCCGACGGCTGCAGCGAGCCATTTTCGTCGAACAATTCCCACGCGGTGCGGAAGATGGCTCGCAGGCCGTCGTGGCTGAAATCCTCGGGCCGGACCTCGCCGGCCAGCTGTGCAAACAGCTCGGGCTGCTGCAGGCTCACGGTGAGCAGCTCGCGCTCGACGGAAGGCAGCTCGGGCCGGGCAGACTCGCCGGGCGCTGCCGACGGCTGCCGGCCTGGGCGGGCGGTCCTCGCCGCCTTCGTGATCTTCTCGATCAGCCGCTGCCTGATCGTGCTCTCTTCGGCGTTCAGGCGGTGCCCCAGCATCACCGCCACACGGTCAAACCTGATCCGTCGCTCCACCACGTTGGGGATGCGGGCAATCAGGTCGAGCACTTCGTCGATGATCGCCGCAGCCCGCTTCGGATCGTTCTGCTCGTATGCCTTCACGGCCCGAAGCTTGTAATCGTAAATGCCGCAGGCTGCGTCCAGCCGCTGCCGGAAGACCTCGGGGCCGAGCTCGATCAGGCAGTCGCAGGGGTCCTTGCCTTCCGGCAGCGTGGCCACGTCGAGTTCCATCTCCTCCTCCACGAATGCCTGGAGGCTGGAGTCGGAGGCCTTCTGGCCGGCGATATCGGCATCGTAGACGAGCGTGCACTTGCGCGCGTATCGCTTGAGCTGCCGGATATGCTCGCGGCCGAGGGCAGTGCCCAGGGTGGCCACCACGTTGGTGATGCCGTGCTGGTGCGCCATGATCACGTCCGTGTATCCTTCAACCACGACCACTGTGCCGGTCCGGATGATCTCGTTCTTGGCGAGATTGAGCCCGTACAGCAATTTCCCTTTGCTGAAGAGGGCGGTTTCCGGCGAGTTGATGTATTTCGCGTTCTCGTTGGGGTCGAGCGTGCGTGCTCCGAACCCAACCACTTTTTCCTGCGGGCTGATGATCGGGAAAATGACCCGATTGCGAAACCTGTCGTAATAGCTGTCGTTCTTCGTGACGATCAGGCCGGTGGCTTCCAGGCTTTGCCGGGAGATACCGTCCGACTGAGCTTTCCGGGCGATGTCGTCCCACCCGGGCATCGCATAGCCGAGGTGGAAGGCGCGGATGCTTTCTGCGGAGATTCCGCGGCGCTCGAGGTAATCCCGAGCGACCTTTCCCGGCGCGGTGTCGAGGTTCTTTCTGAACAGGCTTTCGGCCCTCAGCAGCACCTCATAGAGGTTCTTGCGCTTCTCGGCAGAGCTCCCGGTGGCGCCCCGCTCGAGCTGAATGCCGCACCGCTCGGCAAGGATTTCCGCGGCTTCGGGGAATGGCACTTTTTCCATTTCCATCACGAAGCGGATCGCGTCCCCTCCCTTGCCGCAGCCGAAGCAGTGAAAGATCTGTCGCTGAGGTGTCACGTGGAAGGATGGCGTCTTCTCGTTGTGGAAGGGGCACAGAGCCACAAACCCCTGCCCCGCCCGCTTCAGTGGAAAGTAGCGGCCGACCAACTCAACGATGTCAGTACTTTCCAGTATTCGAGTTATCGTCCCTTCCGGGATAAAGCCGGCCACCGGTAGCACCCATTTTTCTTCAGACCATTGGATTTTATCGAACCGATTCCGCCCCTGGGGCCGGGCGGCGCAAACCGATTGCTGCCGAAACATATAATTATAGCATGGCTCGCCGGGATTGTCAAGTCAAGCAAAGAAAAAACCCTTAACTTTTTACAATTTGCTACAAAAAGGCAGGGCTCGTTGCGATTGTGTGGGAAAATACACCGTACTAATAACAACTCCGGCACTGCTCAGGTTCCCGTTTTGCCCGTTATTTCGCCATGGGCGGCCCCCCTGCCACGGATTACTTAGACGCAGACCCGATCGGAAAGTTCAAAATAATGTCCAGGATGGGCGGCCCCGTGAAGACGAAAGAAGACGGGCGGGCCGTTTCCGACCCGCCACATTCTTCAGGAGCAGATATGAAGTGTGCTTTTTCTGGCCACCAGTAATAACGGCGGACGCGCGGGAAACTTGACCGCATTTCCCCGCGAGCCCGAACGGCCCGCCGGCGGCCGCCTACTTGCCGTAGAGCGTCTGGTAGAGCGTTTGCAGGAGCACTGCCAGAAAGAAATTTGCGATGATGATGCCGATGGAGGTGGCCACGTTGGCCTCGGTGGTGGCCCGGCCCACGCCTTCTGCGCCGCCCTGGGCATTGAAGCCCTTGAAGCAGCAGATCAGGCTCAGGATCGCCCCGAACACCGCAGCCTTGAACATGCCGGAAAGGATATCCCATGTTTCAGCGTACTGGGCGGAATATTGCCAGTAGTAGTGCGAATCCACACCGAGCACGCGCACGCTCACGATCCAGCCGCCCAGGATGCCCACGACGTCGGAATAGGCCACGAGCACCGGCAGCAGGAGCACGCACGCGAGAAAGCGCGGCACCACGAGATACTCGACCGGATCGGTGCCGAGGGCGCGCAATGCGTCGATCTGCTCGGTAACCTTCATCGAGCCGAGCTCGGCGGCCATCGATGCCCCCACGCGCCCAGCCAGCACCAGCCCGGTGAGCACCGGGCCGATCTCGCGCAGCATCGAGATCGACACCACCGCGCCGAGCAGGTTCTCGAGCTCCACTCGCTTGAACTGCGTGTAGGTCTGTACGGCGAGCACCATTCCGGTGAACGTGCCGGTGATCAGGACCACGGGCAGCGAGCGCACGCCGATCCTCATCGCCTGCGGCAGAAACAGCCGCCCGCGGGGAATCCGGGTGAACACGAACCGCGCCACGCGTACCGCCACCAGGGCAAACGCCCCGGTCTCGCGCGTGCGGCGGTCCAGTTCGGCTGCGAGCATGGCCACGGTGCTCATACATCTAATGTTCGGTGGAGAAGGGAAGAGGTGAAGAGATGAAGCGAATGGGGGATGAAGGGAAAGGCCAACAACCTTGAAGGCATGTCCACTTCGTCCACTGTGACCACGTCGTCCACTCCAACCCAGCTACTCCGGTATCCTGGGCGAGCAGGCGAGGGAGCCGGGGGCATCGAAGTCCACGCCGCCTTCGGCCAGGTATGCGGCTTTGCCCGCAAAACTCATGAAGGACTGAACTATTGCCGGCACGATCTCCTGCTGTTTCAAGTTCGCCCGGCTCACAAGCTCCGAAACGGAAACCGAGAGCGCGGCGTTTGCCTGCTGGACCACGTCCGGGGCGGCGGATGCGGCCTTCAGGTGCAGTGCGGCCTCGTCGTAGGAATCGGAGCAGTAGGCGGCGAGGCCGTCCGCCATTTCCCTCAGTGCGCGCGATCGCCGGGCCGCTTCATGTGCGCGAAGCGCGAGCAGCCGGTACCTGGCCTCCGCGTCCAGCGGATGCGCCAGCACCCTTTCCCGCAGCGAGCGCAGCTCATTCCCAGCCGGTGCGGGGGCTTCGGCTGCTGACGCCCCAAACACAACTAGGACGACCGACGCAATCAGCTGAATCGGAATCAGCAAACGTACAGACTTCATCTTCATCTCCCAGGCTGCAGGCTACAGGCTACAGGTTTCAAACTCCTGACTGCAATTGCCGACCCTGCCGCCTGCCGCCTGTAGCCTGACGTCCACTGCCTACTGAAGGCTCAGCAGCACGTCGAGCAGGGCATCGATCCGACAGGCGTTCTCGCGTATCTCGAACAGCACGTTGCGGCGGGCATCGTCCTGGTTGAGGCCGGCCTGTGCCCGCCGGATCAGCCCGGCGGATGCGCCCTCGGGGGCGGATTCGCCGATGAGCACCTCGAGCAGATCGCCGACCGCATCCAGCCCGGCGGCTACCTCCTGCAGCGCATTTTCCGAGGCCGCCGACCGCACTTCCCGCTCGTTCTCGATGAAATCGGCTCGCGCCAGGTGCACGGGCCGACCCCGCGGGTGACGCCGCACGATCCCGCCCAGAACCGCGGTCACCTCGCCCGTAGCCGATGCGAACTCCGCGATGACGCCCGGCGTGGCCGGCGGATCCTCGAGGTCCTCCAACTGGTCCAGCGTGGGCTTGTGCTCGCCCTTCGACCAGCCCTGCAGCATCGCTTTCAGGAACCTGGCATACCGCGTGGCAACTGATACGAGCTTCAGGTGCCGCCGGTAGGGGACGGGCAGCGGGTCGTCCGGCTGCTCGTCGTCGGGGGTGCCGGCGAAGTCGCTGATGAGGGTCCGGTAGTCGCCGAACCTGCCGGCGATCGTGCGCTTGCCGGTCACCAGCGCGTCCATCCGCACGCAGCACGCGAGAAGCGACACTGCCGCGTCGGCCAAAAGCTCGTCGCTGCGATCCGTCCGCGTGTAGCACTCCCGCAG
>DATKYA010000166.1:0-4016 GCA_035528775.1 Planctomycetota bacterium
GTCGAGGATCTGCTCGATGAGGCGGTCGCGCTCGGCACGTCTGAGCACTGCTCCTTCAAGGGAGAGGAGGTCGTCGACCACGAGGCCGACCTGGGATCGGAGCTCGTCGCGGCCGGCGGATTCCAGCTTCGAGAGGTCCAGTGCGTCGATCAGCTTCTTGTGGATGCGGCTCTTCATCTCCTCGAAGGAGTCGTCGGGAGCGGTCACGGTCTGGGCCTCGGGTGCCCGGTTATCGCGCTCGGCGCGAGGCTGCTCCGGCTTCTCGCCCATCGCCGCCGTCTTGGAGTCACCTGTCAGACGTCTCGTCCACGACATAGTTTACTTCCGTACGAGGAGTTTTCTGAACCATGATTGCGAACCGTGCGCCGATGAGCCGGCGTCGGCAAGCTGCTCTGCGAGCTGCCTGATGGCCGCCACCACGCCCGACTTGGGCGCCGATTCCGCCAGTGGGATCCCTGCGTCGACCGAGCTCATCACAGTGGCGAACTCGTTGGGAATGAACACGGAAACCTGACGCTCGAATGCCTGCTGCAGCTCTTTCGGGCTTGCTCCCACGTTCCTGTCCACGCGGTTTGCCACCAGCAGTATCTTGTCCTGGTCGTAGTTCAGCTTCGTCAGGACCTTCAGGCAGCGCTGCGTGTTGCGGACCGACGGCACGAGGCTGTCGGTGAGCAGGATGATCTGGTCGGCGATGTCGAGCGCCGTCAGGTTGTGCTCGTCGAAGACGCTGAGTGTATCGACGATCACGAAGTCGAATTTCTTGCGCAGGCCGTCGAGCAGGGCGTGGGTCTGCTCGGGCTTGAGCTGTTCGGAATCGGCAGGGTCTTCGGGGCCGGGAATGACGGCCAGCCCCGACGCATGCCGCACCGGCACGCGTGTCAGCATCTCCTCGTCCACCTTGCCGTCGCGGGTCATGCAGTCCATCACCGTGTGCCGTGGCTGGAGGTCGAGGAACGTGGCGACGTTGCCGAACTGGAGGTTCAGGTCGAGAATCACCACGCGGTGTTCCATCAATGTGAGCTGGTAGGCGAGGCCGGTGATGAGCATGGTCTTGCCGCAGCCGCCCTTACCGCTGAACACGGTGATGATCTTGCCGGCACCGGCGGACGGGCCGGGACTGGAGATTCCCTTCTTGCGGCCGACGTTATGCACGCACTCGCGGATGGTCTTGTCGGTCAGCGGGGGGGTGAGGAATTCGTCGACTCCCGCCCGCATCGCCTCGATCAGGAGTTCGGGGGGCAAGGCCTCGGTGACGGCGATGAAGCCGGCGGGCCGTGCCAGCGCCGCAAGGCTCTGCCGGATCGCGTCGAGTGCGGGTGATCCGTCGCGCCCGATGCCGAAGAACACGATGGATGGTTCCTCGCGGGCGAGATGCTCGGCCACGGCAGAGGCGTCGGCCAATTGCGCCTCCTGGCCGGGGGTGTTGGCGTCGCGCAGCCCCGCCGCACGCATGATTGCGCGCCGCGAGGCATCGTCGACGTTGATGATCGCGATCTTGACTTTCTTAGCCAGGACTGTGCCCCTTCGGAACGATGAACGATGAACGATGAATGATGAAAGCGGAAGCCGAGAGGCCAAGGTGCATGCATGCCGAGATAGCCCGGCCTTCTTGCCTCTTGTCCTGATGGCTGACTACTGACTTGCGAGTTCAGGTTTGCACCGACTGACTTCGCTAATCACTCGTCATTCTCGAGATATTATCTGTACTGAAATTGTCGGCCTTGTGTGGCGTAAGTTGAGCCGAAAACGTCCATCTCGATCCCCGACCACACGAGTTGGACAACTGTCATGGTGGTGCAGGCCACAGTGATGCCCCAGAAGCCGAGGCCGGTATTGACGCCGTATGCGGCGCACAGTCCGAAGGTGATGACGGCGAGGCTGATGCGCGACCACCTGCCTGCGAAGGAGATTTCGTAGATGACGGCGCCGATGAGGGCGACGACTGCCGCCGGCTCGATGGCGGGGCCTACGTCGCCGGTATCGAACACGCCGTTGAAAGCGCAGACCGCCAGTGCGGGGAAGATCACGAGGAATGCGGGGCGGAAGCGCCTGTTCAGCCGCCTGGCTTTCGCGATCAGGCCGGCCGTCACCAGCCACACCACGAACAGCACGACCGGCGTGAAGGAGCCCATCTCGCCGGAGCAGTCGAGCTGGGAGTAGTACGGCTCGATGAAGAACGCGTAGCCCAGGTGCCCCGCGAGCGCGCCCATGTTGTCGGCCGCCAAGCGGTTGCTGATGTGGCCCGCTGTCACGATCACGGCGCACGCAAACACGAGCAGCACGATCACGGATGATAAGGTAGCTTCAGTTCGTGTCATCTGTCGGCTCCTTGCCGGCTTGCGGCGCGGCGGCAGCACTTGCGCTGGTGGCGGATTCGTACAGCTTCGCTGCCTGCTGATAGTAGGTTGATTGCGGGTAGTCTTGCTCGAGGTTCTTCAGGTGCTTGCGGGCCTCATTGACGTTGCCGTTCTGCAGCCAGTTCCTGCAAAGTTGGAACTCGATCCGTGCCTTCTTCTCGTCGTTGGTGGCGCGCAGTTTCAGCTTGCCCACGATGTCGCTGATCTGCTCGCCCTTGTAGGTGACGGTGCCGAACTGTTGCAGCAGCCTGGCCGTGCGTTCGCGGACCTGGTCGAACATTCCGTTGCCGAGAGCGGTCTCGGTGGATGAGAGTTCCTTCTCGAGAGCTTGTTCGTGTTGGCGTTGCTCGGCGGCGGCGCGGATGTCGTTGGATCGCTTCACGGCTTCCGCTGCCAGCTTGTGCGGGGGGAAGTCGCCGGCGACTTGCGCGTAGAGCTTGAGAGCGAGGTCCACGTCGCCCTTGGCCTCGGCGCTCAGGGCCCTGCTGTAGATGATCTCGGCGGATTCCTGCGGCTGCTGGGGCGGCGGCCCGGGAGCCGGTACGGCGTCGGCCGGTTTCGGCTTGTCCGGCTCCTTCGGCTCCGGCATCAGGGTGAGCGGCGACGACCCGGTGGTGACTGTTGCGGCGGTGTCCGACGCGCCCCGCGCCATCAACTGGATCTTGCCCCGCGTGATCGCCAACGCCAGCTTCTCGGCCTCGTCCGGGAGGAGCAGCAGCGTCACCGCTTCCTCCGTACCCTGCTGCGGTTTCCCGCGCTTTTCCTTGTCTTCGGGGTCCATCGGCCGGGATCCTACGGAGAGCACCTTGATGTTTTGAAGGATGATCCTGCTCACGGGCTCGTAGCCGCGTTCCGTGATCACGGTGATCACGTCCACGAAGCTGCCAGGCGCGAGCAGGCCGCCCGCCTTCACCGCGCGGTCGATCTTGATCGTCATCGCCCGGTAACCGGGCGGAATGTAGCCGATGATGTCTCCGCTGAGGTTCATCTCGGAGATCCTGTTGCGCAGCACCGGCTCGCCTGCGGCGATTGCGGCCGACACGTATTTGTTCACCGCATCATCCGGATCGGTGATCAGCGTTTCCGGCACTGTGGGGGCCGGCCACGGTACTTCATTCAGGTGCTCCTTCGTGATCATCGTGCCCGGAACGAGGTTCACTGCTGCCGTCTGCACCATTGTGCCCGATGCCGGTCCGGTCTGCTTCTCCATGTACTTCGCCATCGACGACGTGGCCAGGAAGCCAAGGATAACCGCGATCATCAGGAGAACCATCGGTTTGCGTTTCGACATAAGAACCTCCAAGAGAGTTCAAAGTAATGATGAATGATGAATGATGAATGATGAATGATGAAAAAGGAGGACAGCCTGCTGACAGCGGTCGGTCGGGGCCTCACGGGCTTTCTCCTGTCATCGTTCCAAATGGCTCTTCTTTCATCATTCATCATTCATCATTCATCTTTCTTACTCATTCGTGCCTCATAACGGTTGTATGCGTGATCGTGATGGAGTCGCCGAGTCCGGGGATGATTGTGCCGGTCAGGATCGGCAGCGAATAGCTGACGGTGACCGACGTGGGTGTGCCGGCTGCGACGGACGGCCCGACGTTGGTGCATTGCACGGTTGTGCCGCCGGTCAGGCCCGCGCTTCCCATGTACGCT
>DATKYA010000167.1:0-2488 GCA_035528775.1 Planctomycetota bacterium
CTGACGACGTTGAAGCTGTCGCCACCGCCCCCCAGGCCGCCGATCCCGTTCTTCTTGTTGCCCACGAACGTGTTGTTCGTCACTTGGATGCCGGTCACGTCGGCGCAGAAGAAGAACCCGTTGCCCTCGTTGTTGCGGGCGGTGTTGTTGATGAACTTGCTGCCGCGCACCGACGTTCCCGGGTGGAATCCGTTGCCGCGGCAGCCTTCCACCACGCAGTCGCGGATCACATTGAACAGGCCGTACTGGTCGCTGATGCCGTCGGTGATGAAGTTGCGGACGACGCACCGCTGCACGATCCCCTCGCCCGACGACGCCAGGTGAATGGCCGCCGTCGACCAGTCGGAGATCGGCGTCGGGTTCTCCGCCAGGTTCCCGTCGATCGTGATGTCCTCGATCACCCACCGCACGATGTGATAGCGATAGTCCCAGATGCGATAGGCTTCGATCATCGGGTGGTGGTTGATCACGATGGCGTTGTTCGCGAGCGCGTAGGGCTGCACCAGCCGGTCGTCGATGAGAATGGTGTTGTCCTTGATCTCCTTGATGATGCCGTGAGTGGTGTACCAGCCGTTGAACTTGTCGTCGCGGATGGCGATCTCGTCGCCGACGCGGAGGTTTTCGGTGGAATCGACGGTGACGGTGCTTTCGCCCTTCACTGCCTCGTGCGTGAGCTTGTGGATCACCTCGGCGCGGCGCTTGAGAATGGTGTCGCGCCCCTGCCCGCTGATCGTGAGGTCGTCGCGCAGCACGATAGACGCCCGCAGCACATAGGTTCGCGGTTCGAGGATCACGCGGCCGCCTTCCTTCGGCAGCGAGTTGATCGCCTCCTGGATTCCGCAGGTCGGCAGGTCGGGGTTGTAGAAGTCCTTGGCGTAACGGACCGCCGGCTCCGCCAGCGCCGGGATGCACGAAAGCAGTACAGCGACCAAGACCGAAGCAGCGAGGAATCGTCCGAGCATCGGGTTCTCCTTTGTGGGTTCAGGGCTGTCACGACCGTAATAATCTACATGGTGCGGGGAGTCGTGTCAACAGGAAATCCATGTTTCCGAAATCCATGTTTCCCATTGACATAGCGGCGCAGCCGAGCTATACTGTCGCGTTGTGGGCAGGCATCTGAGCCTAATGACATCTGCCGGCCGATCCACACAAGGAGCACACGATGAAGGTCAAGACCGCCCTGAATCTCGCACTTCTGTTCGCCTTGTTCACCGCCGTCGCCGCACTCGCCGAAGACGCTATCATCATCACGTTGCCCGCGTCGGATCTCGTCACGACCGCCAAGCCGTTTGTCGTCTCGGTGGCGATGCCGGAGGCGCTGGCTGACGCGAAGCCGGCCGCGACCGTCGAACTCCACCGGGCCGAACCCGGCCTGGAGAAACAGCAGCCGATCGCCGCGTCGGTCCGGTTGGCCCCCGTGAAGGCCGAGGGCAGCGCCGCGTGCACGGTGGCGCTCGATGCGTCCATGCTCGCCGAAGGCGAATACGCCGGAACCATCACCGTGACGGCCGGCGACGCGAAACAGTCCGCCGCGTTCTCCCTGTTCCGCATGCCGGAAGGCCGCCCGAAGGACTTCCCCTACGGCACCTACGCCGTGCGATTCCACTTCGCCCCGGATCCCGTCACCAAGAAGCAGATGCCCGACAAGGCCCAGCAGATCGAAACCTTCCGCGAGATGCAGGCCGCCGGCATCAACCTCATCCAGCAGCACATGTATGGCATGGATAACTACACCTGGACGATGGACCAGGCTGCGCGCTACGGCGTGTGGTTCATGCCGTCCACAAACGTGCTGGGCCACGGACTTGAGCAGAAGGAGGATATCCTCGCGGTGATGAGCGACAGCAAGCCAATGGATAGCTGGCTGAAGATCTGCATGTTCACGCCGAAGGTCCGCGAAACATCGGTCGAGAAATACAAGGAGGCCATCCGCCAGTTCCTCACGCATCCGGCGTTCAGCGGCAAGATGCTCTACGGCGACGACCTGTGCATGCCGGCGAAGCGCGCGGACGGCAAGGTGATCCTGACCTGCTACTGCGAGCGGTGCAAGGACGCCTTCAAGGCCATCGCCGGAACGGAGCCGCCGGTCGGCTGCGAACGCACCGCCGGCGTCGTTCCCGCCAACGACGTCTTCTTGCAGTGGATGCGCTTCCGGTGCGGCGAAGTCTACGGCGGCTACCTCCGTGAAATGGAGAACGCGAAGAACGCCGTCGACCCCTCCCTCGCCATCGGCCCCATCCACGGCTGGTCGGAGGCGCCGTTCACCCGCATCGATGCCGGGATTTACCCGCCCCTGCAGCAGACGCTGACTGCCGTCTCCAGCTACGTGTATCCGAACTTGCGCTCGCCCCGGATGGATTTCATCAGCCAGTACGAGCTGGGCAGGATGGGCAACCGCGACAAGGAAGTCTGGATGCTCGGCCAGATCAGCATGGACGCGGTCTGCCCGCCGTGGCGAATCTACCAGAACTTCTGGAACATGACCGCC
>DATKYA010000168.1:0-4173 GCA_035528775.1 Planctomycetota bacterium
CTTCCGCACCAAGCGGATGTTCGACTTCACCCGCAACAACTGCCGCAAGCTCACCATCGCCCGCAAGGATGGCCTTCTGTTCGCAGCGGAGAAGGTCGACGATACCAAGTGGTCCGTCAGCAAGCCCGTGGCAGGGCAGGCCGAGATGTCGAACGTCAACAACATCCTGTGGGACCTCTGCACGCTCGATGCCGACAAGCTCATTGAGGAAAGCCCCAAGGATCTCGCCCAGTACGGCCTCACTGACCCCGACGTGACCGCCACCGCCAGCGTGGAGACTCCCGCCGCGAAGGACGGCGATAAGCCGGAAACCAAGGCCTACACCGTGCAGATTGGCAAGGCCGTCCCGCCCGAAGCGAAGGACGACAAGGCCGCGGCCGATGCACTCGCGTCAGCCTTCTACGCGAAGGTCGACGGCCAGGACATCATCTTCACCGTCCGCAAGTCGGTGGTCGACGACCTCAAGGCCAACCTGCTCTCCCTGAACGTGGTCAAGTTCGAGACCAATGACGCCACGAAGATCACCATCGGTCGCGGCGCCGACCAAATCGTCTGCGAACGCAAGGACAAGGACGCCGACTGGCAGATCACCACGC
Source organism: Planctomycetota bacterium (assembly GCA_035528775.1). Lineage (GTDB taxonomy): Bacteria > Planctomycetota > PUPC01 > JABMSA01 > JABMSA01 > DATKYA01. Next base: position 597 of record DATKYA010000168.1, read on the forward strand.
CCGCCGACCAGAAGGGCGACACCGCGAAGATCCAGCGGATCATCGACGAGCTCCATCTCCTCCGGGCGGTTGAATACGTTGAATACAACCCCAACGACCTCGCGAAATACGGGCTCGACAAGCCCGCGACCGTGGTCACCGTGAAGGTGAACAACGACCAGGACAAGGTGCTGCAGATCGGCGGGAAACGCGACGACGGCGCCGCCTACGCCCGCACCGCCCACGCCACGCCCGTATTCGTGCTCAGCAAGTACAGCCTCGAGCAGATCGACAAGGATCTCACCGGCCTGCGTCCCGACGAGAAGAAATCGGAAGACAACAAGGACGAGCAGAAGCCTGATGAGAAATCCGGCGATGACGACGTCGACGTGGAAGTGAATGAGGTGCCCGCCGAGTGAGAGGGAGATGATGAGATGAAGGGATAAAGAGATGAAGAGAACCCGGATGAGCCTCTTTCTCATCATCTCATCATCTCATCATCCCATCATCCGCGTTAAGGACGTGAATCATGAGAACAATCACGTGGCTGGCTTACTCGGTGGCGTTCGCGGTGTCGGTTGCATCGGCCGCGGCGGGCGCATCGCGCCGCACGCCCGTCGTCGAGGCCGTTGAGAAGTGCTCACCCGCCGTGGTCAACATCTCCACCGAGCGGATCATCACCCGGCAGTACGACCAGTTCTTCGGCCACCGCGACCGGATGTTCGACGACCTGTTCGAGCAGTTCCGCAACCGGTTTCGCCCCCGTGAATATCGCGCCTCCAGCCTCGGCTCCGGGGCGATCATCGACCCGTCCGGCATCGTCGTCACCAATGAGCACGTGATCAGCAAGGCAACCAGGATCGCGGTCACGCTGTCCGACAAGACGCAATACGCGGCCACGCTGATCAGCTCCGATGCCGACAACGACCTCGCCGTGCTGAAGATCGATGCCGACGGCACGTTCCCGTTCATCGAGGTGGGCACGTCGTCGGACCTGATGATCGGCGAGACGGTGATCGCGCTGGGCAACCCGTTCGGGTTCACCGGATCGGTTTCGGTGGGCGTGCTGAGCGCCACCGACCGCACGGTGAGCACCGAGGGGCGGGTGGTGTTTGAAAACCTGCTCCAGACCGACGCCGCGATCAACCCGGGCTCCAGCGGCGGGCCGCTGGTCAACATCAACGGCGAGATGATCGGTGTCAACGTGGCCGTGATGGCGGAAGCGCAGGGGATCGGGTTCGCTCTGCCGGTCGACCGCGTGAGGAACGTGCTCGCCAACCTGCTCAACGCGAAACTGCTCAAGCGGCTATGGGTGGGCCTCGAGCTGCAGGAAATCACGCCCGACCTCGCGAAGGAGCTGAACGTCAAGCAGGGGGGCGTGCTCGTCTCCGGCATCGAGCCCGGCTCGCCCGCGGCAGGCTCAGCCATGCGCCGGCAGGATGTTGTCGTCGAAGTCGACGGCGTCCCGCTGCGGCACCCCTACGACTTCGAACGAATCCTCCTGCACAAGGACGTTGGCGAGAAGCTGTCGGTGAAATACCTGCGCGGGAAAACCCAGCGCACCGCATCGCTGGAAGTGAAGCGAATACCGCAGAAATCAGGCATCGAGCTCGCGAAGGAAAAGCTCGGCCTCCAGCTCGACAAGATCGCGGCCAGCGTTGCCCGCAAGCTCGACATCCAACAGGATGTCGGCCTGCTCATCTCCGGCGTGGTGCCCAACGGCCCGGCATTCGACGCCGGCATCGAACGGGGCGACATCATCCTCAGCATCGGCGGCAGACCCGTGGCCGACGACGACAAGCTCGCCGCGCTGCTCGAACAGCTCCGGCCCAAGTCAGCCGTCCACGTCGTACTCTACCGCAACAACGTCTTCTATCGCGGCTATATCAAGCTGCGGTAATTGCCGTCATTCCGCTCGGTCACGCCGGTTGCAGCAGCGGCGGCTCAACGGTGCTCGATTCATCCGTCTTGCGGGCCTCCTGCCGCTGCGGGCAGTGCAGCTCGTCGCGCAGCTTCAGAAGCTCCTGCTCGAGTTTCCCAATCGTGGCCTTCAGGTTCACGATCTCCTGCGCGGTGGTCTCGCCCGCCTGCTTCAGTTCCTCGATCTGGCCCTCGAGGAGCATGTTGTGCTCCTTCTCGCTCGACTTCATCTGCACGGCCTTGCGCTGGGCATGCTCCTGCTCGGTGATCCACGTGAGCCCGAGGCCGAGCACGAACAGCCCCACCAGCACGCCCAATCCCGCCGATGCCCGGATCAGGCTTGCCTGACGGTGAAACACCAGCGTGTCCCAAAGCTGCTTGGGCACGTGCGGCGCCACCACCGCCACCACGCCCAGCAGGAATGATGTCGCCCCCGCAATCCAGAGGACGAACTCCAGCGAGAAGTCTTCCTTCACGGCAGCATACGCGATCAGGGCGCCCGAGCCGATCATCAGCAGGCCGAGCACGCTGGTCACCGACTGGTGCTGGAGCGCGCTGCCGGTGTACGCCCGCCCCTTCTCCGGCCAGATCAGCAGCGGAATGCGGCTCACCACGATCAGCAAGCCCAGCGTTATCGCAATCACGGGAAGCATTTCTCTCACCTCCTTGCACGCATAATGAATATGGAAATGCGCCACCGGTTCCATGAGTTGGAACAAACGACAGGCGGCGGATGTGTTAGTCTGCCTGATGGGGCGGTGGGATGACGGGGTGAAGCGATGATGAGATGATGCGAAAAAGGTGCTCCTCCCCCATCATCCCATCATCTCTTCATCTCCCCTTACTTTCTCGGCTGGTTCTTCTGTTTCGGCGGGGCCTGGGGCTGCACGGCCTTCTGGTATTCGTCCTTTGCCGCCTGTATGGTCTGCGCCCACGCGCGGAACGCCTCGGTGGCTTTGCTGAGGGCCGCACGCTGCTCATCGGTGAGCGTCATCCGCAATTCCTCGAGTGCTTGTGCGTCGGCCGCGTGCTGGAAGCGCGCCTTGGACTCCTCATAGCTCGCTTTCGAGTTCCGATCATCCGGATCGGGCAGGGGAAGCTGGGCGACGTTGTCGTTGCGGATCTTCTCGTACTTTGCCTTGGTGGCCCGGACCCTGGCCTTTCCCTCATCCGTCTTTTCGATCAGCCGCACGATCAGGTCGCGCTCGGCTCGCACGCCCCGGAGCTCGATCATGCCGAGCTGCCGGAGAGCATCGGCAAATGGCTTGTCGGCCGCCGTAGTCGCCGCGTTGCGTTTCTCCAGCGCGGCCAGCACGAGGTCGAACCTGGCCTTGTGATCATCGGATAGGGCGCTGCGGATTTCCTGCGTCAGCTTGTCCTTCACGGCCGCCTTGGCCTTCCTGACCTCCTCGGCCAGCGCCGTTTCGTACTTCGGGCCAAGCTCTCGGATCGCATCGAGCTCCTCATCGCTGAGCTTCAGGTCGGCCAGCGTTTCCTGCAGCGACGAGAACTCCGGCGGGCTATCCTTCGGCAACGGCAACTGCCGCCCCGGGCGCTCGCCGGCTACAACGATGCTTGCCATCAGCACGACAGCCAATGTGAGACTAGTTCGCATGGGATCCTCCATTCAACCCCGTGCTTTCCGATCTACCGGCCAACCTGATACATGAGGGGACGA
>DATKYA010000169.1:0-5208 GCA_035528775.1 Planctomycetota bacterium
CTCTTCCGATTGCTCGCCGAGCTCGAGCATGTCGCCGCAGACCAGCACCTTGCGGCCGGGCACGATCAGCCGTGCAAACTCGCGCAGGGCCGCCCGCATCGATTCGAGGTTCGCGTTGTAGGCGTCGTTGATGATCGTCACCCCGCCCAGCATCACGCGCTGCATCCGCATCGGGGGCAGCTTGAAGGCGGTGAGGCTCGCCGCCACCAGCTCGAGGTCCAGCTCGAGCACGTGCGCCACGGCGACGGCAGCCAACGCGTTGTACAGGTTGTGCTCGCCCAGCACCGGGATGAAGAACTCGCGGCCCAGCGCCGAGAAGCGGATGCCGCCGGCCGAATGGACGATCGCCTGCGCCTGCACGTCGGCAGCGTTCTCGATGCTGTAGGTGACGATCCGCGCGGTGGTGCGGTCGGCGACGTTGCGCGACCAGAAATCGTCGGCGTTCAGCACGGCCACCCCGCCGGCGGGCAAGGACTCGATCAGCGCGCTCTTCTCGAGCGCCACGCCCTTGATGTTGCCCAGGCCCTCGAGGTGCGTGGGGGCGATGTTGGTGATCACGCCAACCGCCGGCTCCGCGATCTCGGCCAGCCGGTGGATCTCGCCCGGGGCGCTCGTGCCCATCTCCACCACCGCAAACAGGTCGCCCGGCTCGATCTGGAAGATCGTGTGGGGCACCCCGATGCAGTTGTTGAAGTTGCTCGGGCTTTTCACAACCGGCCCAGCGGCCGACAGCACGCAGGCCAGCAGCTCCTTGGTGGTGGTCTTGCCGTTGCTGCCGGTGACGCCGACGATGACGGCCGGCATACGCCGGTGATACCACAGGGCGAGGTTGCCCAGGGCCCGCAGGGTGTCGCCCACAAGAACCGCGCATCTGCCAGGCGGCAGGTCGGTGAGCCGCGATACGACGGCGGCGGCCGCGCCCGCCGCGAAGGCGTCGCCCACGAACTCATGCCCGTCGCGCTTCGCCACCAGTGCGAAGAACAGGTCGCCCGGCTTCAGCTCCTTCGAGTTGGTGGCCACACCCGTCATCTGCACCGTGCCGGCGTCCGGCTCACCCAGGAGCCTGCCGCCCAGTGCGGTTCGGATGTCGTCGATCGATGTGGGTTTCACGTCAATCCCCTTGCGTCCCGGCAGATGCTCGAGTATTTTTTACGCCACGGTGGCCTTGGCGTCTTTTTTCTTCAACAGGTCGCGCAGTGCCATCCTGGCCTGCTCGCAGTCGTCGAACGGAGTAGTGATCTTGCCCATGATCTGGTAGGCTTCGTGGCCCTTGCCGGCGATGAGGACGATGTCGCCGGGCTGAGCCTTCTCGAGGGCGGCCCTGATCGCGAGGGCGCGGTCGGGCTGAACGGCGTAATCGGCGTCTTCCCCCACGCCCGCCTCGATCTCGGCGATGATGTCTTCCGTGCGCTCCGAGCGGGAGTTGTCGGCCGTGAGGATGAAGTAGTCGGAGTACTTCTTCGCGATGGCGCCCATCCGGGGCCGCTTGCCGCGGTCGCGGTCGCCCCCGCAGCCAAACACCAGGATGATCCGGGCAGACGGCACCTCGCGGAGCGTGGTGAGCACGTTGGCCAGGGCGTCGGGCTTGTGGGCGTAATCCACGAGCACGGAGAAGTCCTGGCCGAGGTCGACCATCTCGAGCCTGCCGGGTGTTCCCTGGTACTGCTCGAGGCCGGTGCGGATGGCCTCGATGCTCACGCCCATGCTCAGGGCGGCGGCAGCGGCGGCGGTGGCGTTCGACACGTTGTAGAGCCCGAAGAAGCTCGCCTTCACCTCCGCACTCCCGCGCGGGGTGAACAGCTCGAAGTGGGTGCCCGACATCGACGTGCCCAGCACGATGGACCGCACGTCGGCATCGCGGCAGACCGCGTAGGTGATGATCTTTGCACGCGTTCGCTGGGCGATGTAGCCGCTGGAGGGATCTTCCAGGTTCAGCACCGCAACGCTCGCGGGCGACAGCGGCTCGAACAGCTTGCTCTTGGCGTCGCGATACGCGATGAACGTCTTGTGGAAATCCAGGTGCTCGTTGTCGGTGAGGTTGGTGAACACGGCCGTCTTGAAGGAGATGCCGTGCACGCGCTTCTGCACCAGTGCATGGGACGACACTTCCATCACGGCGCACTGCTGGCGAGCCTCGTGCATCTCGGCGAGCATCCTGTTGATCTCGATCGGCGAGGGCGTGGTGTTTCGGGCGGGCAGCTTGCGATCGCCCACGAGGTAGTAGATGGTGCCGATGAGGCCGGCGGGCCGGCGGGCGGCCTCCAGGATCGAGCGGAGCATCCAGGTGGTGGTGGTCTTGCCGCTGGTGCCGGTCACGCCGGCCACACTGATGCGCTCGGAGGGCTGGCCGTAGAACTTCGCGCTGATGATCGCGGCGGCCTCGCGGGTGTCGTCGATGATGATCTGGGGAATGTCGTCGGGCAGGTCGAGCCGGCGCTCGACGACGACGGCGGCGGCGCCGTTGGCCCGGGCGTCGACCGCGTAGGGGTGGCCGTCCTGCGTCTCACCGTTGATGGCGATGAACAGCGAGCCATCGCGCGCTTCCCGCGAGTCGCACGTGATCGCCCTGATTTCGCGCTCCTCGTAGTGAACCAGCCGCGCCTGCCGCAAGTCCTTTTTCAGTTGGTTCAGTTTCATCTGATTGCCGTCCTCTCGAATCCGTGAGTAGAGACGCCCCGGTGGGGCGTCTGAGACGCTCCACCGGGAGACGTGCCACCGGCACGTCTCTACGTCGGGCATCAGTCGGCAGACATTTCGGTTTCGGCCTCGCCGCTCGCCAGCCTGCCGGGGGCCGTGGGCGGTACCGCCAGGTACGCGAGGGTCCGCCGCATTATCTCCCGCACGGCCGGAGCCGCCACGGTGCCGCCGTAGTGGCTGTAGCCGCGGGGAGTATCAACCTTCACCAGCACGCAGATCTTCGCGTCGTACGCCGGGGCGAACCCGACGAAGGACGATACGTAGTCGGTGGAGGAGTAGCCGCGGGCGTTCTCAAGCGCCTTCTGGGCGGTGCCGGTCTTGCCGGCAACGGTGTAACCCGGCACCTGTGCCCGGCGGCCGGTGCCGTGCTCGCCTTGCACAACGCCCACCAGCATCTCGGTCATCTGCCGGGCGGTCCGCTCGCTGATCACTCGCCGCACGACCTCGGGGCCCGATTCCGCCACCACCTCGCCGGTGTCGGAGCTGACCACCTTCCTGATCAGCCGCGGCTTCATCAGGTTGCCGCCGTTGGCGATGGCGCTGTAGGCGGCCGCGAGCTGCACCGCCGTCACCGATATCTCCTGCCCCATCGGGATCGACGTGACCGTGTACTTCGACCACTTGTGGGGCGGGTTCAGCAGGCCGGGCGACTCGCCCTTCAACGGCAGGCCCATGGGCACGCCGAATCCGAACGCCCGCACCCAACGATAGAGGTCGGTCTTGCCCACCTTCACGCCGATCTTTGCCATGCCGATGTTGCTGGAGATCACGATGATCTGGAATACGGGCTTCACACCGTGGCCGTGGGTGTCGCGCAGCCGCCGCCCCTGGATCACGGCCGTGCCGTCTTCGCAATCGAACAGCTCGTCCGGCGTCACCGTGCCGTCTTCCAGTGCTCCGCACACGGTGAACGGCTTGAAGGTTGAGCCAGGCTCGTAGGCGTCGAGCACGGCGGAATTGTGCGACAGCCGCTCCAGCTCCGCCTTCTCCTCCCTAGTGAGTGTTTCAACGGTGCCGGGGTTGAACGGGGGCCAGTTGGCGAGGGCCAGGAGGTCGCCCGTCTGCGGGTTCATCACCACGGCCACCAGCGATTTTGGCCGCCATTCGTCGGCCGTTTTTTTCAGCTCCTCTTCCGCGATCCGCTGGATGTTGCAGTCGATGCTCAGCGTTACGTCCAGGCCGTTGGTGCCGGGGTCGCGCTTCAGCTCGGGGAGCGTGATCAAGGTGCCGGCGATGTCGCGCTGGGCCACGTGATAGCCTTCCTCGCCCGACAGGTAGGGCTCGAGGGTCAACTCGAGGCCCTCCAGGCCGTTGTTGTCGATGCCCACGAATCCGAGCGTCTGGCCGAACAGCGTGCCCTGCGGGTAGCCCCGGCGAAACTCGCGGGTGAAGCCGATCCCCCTGATCTTCAGCCGCTCGATCTGGGGCCGCAGGTCGGGCGCGAGCCGGCGCTTCAGCCAGACGAACCGCTTGGGCCGGATCAGCTCGCCGAACACGTCGAGCGGTTCCTCGCCCAGCACCGGTGCCAGCTTCCAGGCCACCTGGTTCCTCTCCTTGACGCTGGCGGGGTCGGCATACAGCGAATCCACCGGCAGGCAGATGGCCAGTGCGTTGCCGCAGGAGTCGAAGATCGTGCCCCGCCGCACCGGGATCGGGATCCGCGTGAGGTGCTGCTTGCGGGCAAGCTCCGCGTACCGGCGGTGCTGCAGGCACTGAATCTGGTAGAGGCGGCCGATGATGGCCAGGAAGCCCAGCCCCACGGCTGCCGCCACGATGTTCATCCTGAATTTTTGCGTTTCGTTCAGTGCCATAGTCAGGCTACAGGCTACGGGTCACAGGCTGCAGGGTTGGCGACGCGACAATGGCCGCCAGACCATGCAGCCTTCGATGATCAATTCGGCACACGCACGGCCCGCAGCCTTGCGCTGCGGCTCCGGCGATTTCGCTCAACTTCATCCTGCGCCGGCCGCACCGGCTTCTTCGTGAGCATCTCGACCATTCCCAGCTCGCGGAGCCTGCGAAACGTGTGTTTCGCGATGCGGTCTTCCAGCGAGTGGTAGCTGATCACAACGGCCCGCCCGCCGGGCTTCAGCACGTCGGGCAGCAAATCGAGCGCGGCTGCCAACTCCTCAAGCTCGCGGTTCACGTAGATCCGCAGTGCCTGGAACGTGCGGGTGGCCGGGTGAATGCGGCCTTCACGTCGGGGCACGGTTCGCTCGATCAGCTCAGCCAGCTCGGCGGTGGTTCGCAGGCCGCCGCCGCGGACGTTTTCCTTGATCGCCCGGGCGATGCGCCGCGAGAAGCGTTCCTCGCCAAGCTCGAAGATCACCCGGGCAAGCTCCTGCTCGGAAAGCCGCCGCAGCACTTCGTACGCCGGCTGGCCGTGCGACGGGTCCATCCGCATGTCGAGCGGGCCTTGCGCCTGGAAGCTGAACCCGCGCTCCGGCCGGTCCAACTGCAACGATGAAACTCCAAGATCAAAGAGCAATCCGTCAACCGGCCCCGGCAGGA
>DATKYA010000170.1:0-2642 GCA_035528775.1 Planctomycetota bacterium
GCGCGAGTACACCCGCCGCGTTGAAAGCGGCAGCAGATGTTTTTCTGAGAGTCCAGGTTTTAGACTCTCATGGTTACCTCTGATGAAAATCACCGCCAACGCCCCCCCGACAAGGCGAAGACCGCCCCGTTGAACGGATTCTTCGTCGCCCAGGCGAGCGCACTCACCGAGAAAAGCGGCAGTGCGAGAAGGATACCCGCCACGCGCCCGACGACCGCACGCCGAAGCCGGCCGTCACGGCCAGCACGGCGAAGTAGACGTGCCACGCGATGGCCAGAGGATGCCAGTCGTCTACGATGTGTTGGAGGTTTTCGAGGATTTGATCAGGGGTGAGCATTCCGCGAACAGAAAAAGGAAAGCCACGAAGTCACGAAGGGCACAAAGAGCACGAAGAAGAAAAACCCCGGGATGATGCGGTCATGGGGCAAAAATGGGGCAAGCATTCAACTGCCTCTCTTCATCCCTTCATCTCATCATCACTTCATTTCCCTCTTCTTCGTGACCTTTGTGTCTTCGTACCTTCGTGGCCTTCTTTATCCCTCCTCACCCATGTTTTCGTATCTTGTTGAATATCGTCCTCGGCGTGGTCTTCAGCAGTTCGGCGGTTTTCGTCTGGTTATGGCCGGTCTGAGCGAGGGCCTTGTCCAGCACGAGGTGCTCGCAGTAGTCGAGCACGTCCTGCAAGGACATTCCGTCGCGCGTGATGCGCTCGAAGAGGTGTTCCGCCACCGTTTGCTCGCCGTTTGAATCGGGCGCGGTGAGCAGCTTGCTGATGACGTTGCGGGGCAGGTCGCTCAGCTCCAGCGTGTCGCCCGCTTCCTTGGTGAGCAGCACGTGCCGCACCAGGTTTTCGAGCTGGCGCACGTTGCCTTCGGAGTCGAGCGCCGCGATGGCGTCAACCACCCGCGGCTCCACTTTCGCTATGGTCCCGCGGTAGTGGCCCGCGTGCTTGCGCACGAAATGCATGATCAGGGGAAGGATGTCGTCCCGCCGCATCCGAAGCGGCGGCACTTCGATCGGGATCACGTTCAGCCGCTGGAAGAGGTCCAGCCGGAACGCACCCGTGCGCACGCATTCGGTGAGGTCGCGGTTGCTGGCGGCGATCACGCGGACGTCGATCTCTTCCTCTTCCTCCCCGCCCACGGGCATCACGCGGCTCTCCTGGAGCACCCGCAGGAGCTTCGGCTGCAGGCTCAGGTCCATCTCGCTCATCTCGTCGAGGAAGATCGTGCCGCCGTTGGCCGCGCGGAAGTAGCCCAGGCGGTCGTCGACCGAGCCTGTGAACGCGCCGCGTTTGTGGCCGAACAGTTCGCTCTCCGCCAGCGTGGGAGTGATCGCCGAGCAGTTGACCACCACGAACGGGTGCTCGCGGCGCTTCTCGTCGAGATTGTGGATCGCCTGGGCCAGCAGTTCCTTGCCGGTGCCGCTCTCGCCGGTGATGAGCACCGATGCGTCGCTGAGCACTGCCGCCTTCTGGACGGCGTTGAAGACTTTGCGCATCGCCGGGCTGTTGCCGACGATCCCGAACCGGCCGGGGATGTCGTGCGCGTCGAGCTCGATTTCGCGCTGGCGGTTGCGGCGTTTCAGGATGGCGCAGTCCCGCACGCGCCGGGCGAGCTCTGCCGCCGAGCCGCACGTCTGCTCGCTCACGAAGCTCCGCACACCCGCGATGATGTACTGGCAGTGATCGGCGAGACTGATCGACACGTCGGACGGATGGTACAGCGCCACCTCGGTGGTCGGCGAGCATTCCTTGATGCTCTGCACGGCCTTGATGGTCGCCTTCGGGTCGTTCTGGGCGGGGTCCGGCGACAGCACCAGCAGCACCACGTCGACATCATCCATCTTCAGCAGGCGCAACGCGTCCGCCATGTCTTTCGACACGATGGGGATGCAGCCATGCTGATCGAATAAAGCGGTGAGCTGCTCGATGCCGGGGAGGGCCGGGCAAATGAGGACTTTCGCCGCGAGGACATCGAGGGCGTCAGAGGGGCGCTCTGGGTGTGCAGGCATCATCCGGCGGTCGAAGCCCCTGGCTGGAGCGTCTCCGCAGGAAGAGGCCTCGGGCCTCTTGAACCGTTGCATGTGCGGACCTCCTGAGCGGCTTCACGGCCGAATAAGCGTTCTACGCCCCTGCTGGTCCCTGCGGTCGGGAAGCCTGACTCGCACCCCTTGCCCATGCAAAAACAATGCCAAACCGCTCCAGAACTGTCAGTAAATCCTGACATGCCCCACCTAACTCTTTGCGCGACAATAACTTACGTCGCCCAAGATTTTTGGGCGCCAGTACTGTGTGAACGTACTCCACTGTACCTGCGTTTCCGAAAATAGACATGCCGGAAGCCATTTCGGGCCGCATGAAGCACCTAACCTGTTGTCAGCAAAGGAGTTAGCGATGCGATGCGTTTTTTGGACACCACTGTTGCGCATGTGCAACATTGGCAGTTCGCCACAGGCACAAAATCAACAGGAACATGGAATGACAGGATGCACAGGATGGGCAGGATGGGCAGGATAACAGTTCCCTCATCCCGACAGGCGGCAGGCGACAGGGCTGTCCTCTCTCCCCTCTTATCCCATTCATCCCATTCATCCCTGTTTAATCTCCCTCTTCTTCATCCTCCCCATCCTGTCCATCCTGT
>DATKYA010000171.1:0-4963 GCA_035528775.1 Planctomycetota bacterium
CCGGCCGGCACGTTCTGGTTTGATCCTGATTTGGACTTGTACGCCACGATGCCGAAGGCCACGATCACGACCGCGGCGGCGACAGCAACGAGTGTGCCGAAGATCGGGCTTGCGGCGGCGGTGCTTGCGGCCGAGGCGGCCGCGGCTGATCCGGTTGCCGCGGCGCCGGCGGTCTCGCCGATTCCCGCCATCGCCATCTTGCCCAGTGCGGCGGCCAGCGTCGCCGGGGCGGCCGATGCCGCGTTCTCCGCGATCAGCGATGCCAGCACCGCGGCCGACACCGCGACGCCCGCTTTCTTCAGCCGCTCGCGCAGAACGCCTAGGCCCGAGTCGATCCGCCGGGAGACGGTGGACTGGTTTACGCCAAGCTCGCCCGCGATCTCCTGTTGGCTTCGCCCTTCCAGGAAGTGCAGCACGAGCGGCACGCGCAGGTCGTCCGGCAGGTCTTCCAAGGCCGCGTCCACCAGCGGGGCAATCTCATCCCATGCCGGCTCGTCGTTGCGGTGGTTGCCGTTCATGGCTTGCTCCTCGTGGCGGCGGCGAGTGGATGCGTCGCGAATGGCGTTGAGCGAGCGGCTCGTGGCGGCGGTGTGCAGCCAGCCGGGCACGGACGACGTGATCGAGCTGGCACGGCGTGCAAGCTCGAGGAAGCATTCCTGGGCCGCGTCCTCGGCGTCGTGCGGGTTGCGGGTGATCCGCAGGCACGTGCCGTAGACCGCCCCCGCGTGCCGGCGAACCAACTCCGCGAAGGCTTCGGCATCGCGAGTCCGTGCGTAGCGTTCCAGCAGTGCCGCATCGTGAACCATCATCGCCTCGTGTGGTCGTGCCCGTGTATGCTCGTCATGATGACACGCGTGAGATCACTATTATGCACAACGGGTGATGAATGGCAAGGAATCGCGCCTGGTTTGGGGCCTGTGGGCGCAATGGCGGACGGCATCCTGTTCCCGCCAAGTGCAGACACGGATGCCGCCCGCCGCGGTATGTCGAAGACGTGCCACTGGCACGTTCTTACTGGCAGCGTGTGTTGAGCTTGTTGCGGACGGCGATCAGGTCCAGGATGTTGATCTTGCTGTCGTTGTTGACGTCGGCTTTCCAGTTGTCGCCGCTATCCACGCTCTGGCCCATCCTGCCGCGAATTGAGATGAGGTCGAGGATGTTGACGATGCAGTCGCGGTTGACGTCGCCGGGGATGGGCAGCGCATAGTTGACCGCCGCGTCGAACAGGGCCAGGCCATCGTCGCTGATGTAGCTGAACTGCAGCTCGCCCGGCGGGTCGGGGATCGAGCCGTAGCCGCCCTGGCCGATGAAGAGCCCGATCCGCTTGCCGGGCGTGACGGTGACGCCGTCCACGAGGAGTGCACCCTTCGGGTACACGAAGGTGGCGGGATACTGCCCGGCCTCGTCGATGGTGGCCACCACGGTGGCTCCCGATCCGACCATCCCGAAGCACGCGCTGTAGGGAGTCGTGTATGCCACCACGGCCCCGGTCTTGCCGGCCGCCATCTGGTGGCTGGGATCCGCGATGTAGATCGTGTCGCTCAGCGATTCGATCCCGGCGGGCGAGTTGCTGCGGGCGCTCGTGCCGAAGTCCACCATGTTGTTCCAGCCCGTCCACAGTGCCTCATCGTACATGAATGCTTCGAAGGAGATGACCGACGTGGCGATGTCCTGCAGGTGGAACGTGCCGCCCGCGCCGCTGGAGACGTTCGACGAGCCGATGGACTCCGAGATGATCACGAGATCATTTGCGTTTGCCAGGTCTACCTGCGCCTCGCCACCGGCGGAGACGGGCATGTGGTAGGTGACCGTATGGCCGAGCGATTCGAGGTGGGCGATGAAGCCCGTGTCGGCCCCCTGCGGCTCCGCATAACCCCCGAAGAACGCAATTCTGGCCGCCTCGGCAAACGCCAGCCCAAGAACGAGAGCAACGACCACGACAGACAGGACTCTTCTCATGGTTTTGTCCCCCAACGACTCACCTGAAACTCGAGCACCAGTACAACCCTACTGGAATTATACACCGAAAAACGCCAAAGTCAAATGAGCGGAGGGAAATTTCTGGCATCGAGTGGTTCGGTGCGTGTTTCCACACGTGTGCTTCCCCCGGTTTTTCCTGGTGCATTTGCGTTGACACCGGCATACAATAGGGCGGTCTGGAGCACCACTACGGTTCACTCGTGTATGCCAAGGAGACGTCGAGATGAAATCATCCATAGTTCCTGTTTTGCTGGCCATCAACCTTGCTGCCGGCGCCAGCACGGCGAAGGGCGAGCAGATCGAGTACGCCACGCAGCAGGCAGGACGGGTGAGCCTGGGCATCTACGATGCGGACGGCAGGCTGCTGCGCATGCTGCAGTCGGGCAGGAAGCTTGCCGCCGGCGAGCACGCTATCGATTGGGACGGCAGGGATGACACCGGCCGGCCGCTGCCGCCGGGGACGTATGCCTTTCGGGGATTGGCTGCAAACGTGGGCTGGGAGTTCCAGTTGATGATGGGCAACGCCGGCAGGCCGCCGTATCCTACCGCGGACGGCAAAGGCGGATGGGGAGGAGTGCACGGGCACGTGCTCGATGCGGCCGTTGACGAGACCGGGAAGCGCGTCTACCTCCTGTGGACACAGGAAGAGGGCTCGCCCGCACTGCTGAAAGTGGACCCGCACGGCGGGGCGGGCTCCTTCATCGTGTGGGGGGCACACAACGGTTGGAGCTGGGGACGCTGCCAGGCCGTCGCCACCGATGGCGAGTTCGTGTACGTGGCAAATAACCAGACGGCCGATTCGCCCGCCGAGAAGGGTGCGAAGATCACCCGAAGCATCGTGTGGCGAGCGAAGGCAGATTCCGGCGACTACGCGAACACCTACCCCGGCGCCAACCAGGGGCTGTTGGCAGTGAGCGAGATTCCGGGCGAGGCTATCAACCTGTTCGGCATCGCGGCCGACGATGCCCGCCTCTATTGCACGCTGCGGACGGAGAACAAGCTTGTGATCTTCAACAAGCAGGACGGCTCCCGGCTGAAGGATGTTCCGATCGCCGAGCCGGGCGGGCTGGTGATCGCGCCCGACGGCAGCATCCTGGTGATCTCCGGGCGGCACGTGGTGAGGCTGTCGCCCGAGGGCCAGACGCTGGGCGTGGCGATCGCGGACGATCTGGATGCGCCGTACGACTTGTGCGTGGGGCCCGACGGCAAGCTGTACGTTTCGGACCGCGGGGCGTCGATGCAGGTGAAGGTTTTCCGATCCGACGGCAAGCTGCTGAGGCGGATCGGCCGGGCCGGCGGGCGCGCGGCGGCGGGCAAATGGGCAAAGATCCGGCGCGACCTGCTGCTGCCGACGGGACCCGCAGTGACCGCCGACGGCACGCTGTACGTCGGCGAGGACGTTGCCCCCAAGCGCGTAGCCATCTTCAGGAAAGACAAGCTCGCCGACGAATGGATCGGCCCGCTCGCCAGCGGCTGCAGCAGGATCGACATCGCCGATCACGCGGACCCGCAATACGTATATCAGACGTCCTTCCCGGACGAGGCGCTGATGCGCTACCGCGTGAACTATGCGAAGAAGAGCCACGTGCTCGACGCGGTCTGGACGGCAGACCCGGCGGAGCGGAATCCGAAGCCCTCGACCCCGGCGATCTGCCGGCTCGGCCGGGGCAGTGCCGGCTACGTCCGCCACTACAAGGGCAGGACGTTCTTCTACACGATAGGTTCGGTGTTTCGCGTGGACGACTACGAGCTGGTGCCGGCAGCACGAGTGACGATAGGTGTGGACGATGAGCTATTCGCCGCCAGCGAGAGGTGGCCCGGGCGGCCGCAGTTCCCGAAGGGCACAGACAAGCGCCTGATCCCGATCACACTTCACGATGCGAACGGCGACGGACTGGCCGAGGATGCGGAGGCGGACTGGTCGATGCCGCCCGGCTACAAGCTCGAATGGCCCGGCCGCTGGAGCATCTACCCGTACGTCGATGACGACCTCAACGTGTATGCCCGCGGGTGGAAGGTGCCGTTCCTGGGGCTGGACGCCAAGGGCAACCCGATCTACTCGTGGTCGAAAGCTGAAAAGCTGCCGAGCCGGCCAATGGGCAAGCTGGCCGATCCGAAGATCGCGCCCTGGTTGAACACCGCCGCCTCGATCGTCGGCCTCGACGACGATGACGGCGACATCTTCCCCGCGCGGCCCATGGGACGCGAGATCAACATGTGGATCGATCCCGACGACGGATCGTACTACTACTCGGTGGATATGGAAGGCAAGGGCAAGGGAATCGGATGGGCGTCGAGCGGCATTTTTGCTCGCATCGGCAGGATGACGAAAGCTGGCACGTGGCGATGGCTGGCGGGCACCAAGGCGATGGGATTCGCCAAGCCGGGGCAGTTCTACAAGCCGGGGTTCTTCGCAGGCATCGTCGGCGACTGTCTGTTCATCACCGACTGGAACGGCCAGATGAGGATTTACGACAAGAACACCGGCCTCTACGCGGGCAGCCTGTTCAGCGACGGCTACCGGGGTCCGAAGCTCGACGAGAACCTGATCTCGGTCGAGTTCACGGAGGCCGACGTCTTCACGCACCCGAAGACGGGCGAGGTGTATGCCCTGGCGGGAGACGGGCATGGGATGAAGGTGTTTCGCGTGACCGGCCTCGACGCGATCGAGCGGTTCAGCGGGAGCGTGCGGCTTGACTCGGCGGCGAAGGACACGGCACCGGCGACAGCCGCTGAGGATGCCGACGATACCGAGCCGGGCTGGCACGTGGCCCCGCTACCCGAGCTGCGGGTGTCGAACCTCAAGTGCGTGCGGTTCGTGGACGCCGCTCACGGCTGGATCGCCCGCGGAGCCGGCGATGTCGGCCCCATCTACACGGTCGACGGCGGCCGGACGTGGAAAGCTCCCGAGTCGTTCCCTGCCGAGTGCCTGCGCTACGAGCAGCTCGGGCTGTGGTTTGCGGATCGGAAGACGGGCTGGGTG
>DATKYA010000172.1:0-3685 GCA_035528775.1 Planctomycetota bacterium
CTCGATGATCGGGTTGCGGTAGCGGAACTCGGATGCGTATTCCACCTCCACGGGCACGCGGGCGATGTCTTCGATCATGCATTCGCCCACGAGGCCGGCGTGCCAGGCCGTGCCGCAGGCGCTGATGATGATGCGCTTGGCGTCGAAGAACGTCGGCCCGAGGTCAACCAGCCCGCCCAGACTGGCCAGCCCTTCGCGCGGGCTGATCCGCCCCCGGAAGGTCGCCCTGATCGTTTCCGGCTGCTCGTGGATCTCCTTCGACATGAACGTGTCGTAGCCGTTCAGGTCGATCATCTGGATGTCCCAATCGACCTCCGTGATTTTCTTGGCCGTGGGCACGTTGTCGATGGTGTGCGACTTGAAGCCGTCGGGCGTGAGCAGGCCGATCTCGTTGTCGTCCAGGTAGATGATTTGCTTCGTGTGCTTGATGATCGCGGAGACGTCGGACGCGGCGAAGTATTCGCCGTCACCGACGCCGATGACCATCGGCGAGCCGTTGCGGGCGACGACGACCGTTTCGGGATCGTCCTTGCAGATCACGGCGAGGCCGTAGGTGCCGATCACGCGCTTGAGAGCCTGCCGCACGGCCGCGCCGAGGTCGCCCGTGTAATACTTCTCCACGAGGTGGGCGATCACTTCCGTATCCGTTTCGCTGGCGAAGGTGTGGCCTTCGGCCTCGAGCTGGCGGCGGAGGAGGTCGCAGTTTTCCACGATGCCGTTGTGAACGAGGAAGATCCTGCCCTTGCAGTCGCAGTGGGGGTGGGCATTTGCTTCGGATGGGCAGCCGTGGGTGGCCCAGCGGGTGTGGGCGATGCCGGCGGTGGCGTCGAGCGTCATGCCATTGAGGATCGTCTCCAGCTCGGCGATGCGGCCGACGGCCTTCACGCAGGAAATACCGTCCGGGGTGTTCACCGCGATACCGGCGGAGTCGTAACCGCGGTACTCAAGCCGTTTCAGCCCCTCGAGCAGAATGGATTTTGCATTCCGCCTGCCGGTGTAACCAACGATTCCGCACATTGTGCTTTTGCTCCTGTAATAGGATTGTCGGAATGTCGGCCGGAAATTTCACGCGATCATTATTTCCGCTCGCTTTCCTTGCGGGCTGCCCTGATTCGCGACGCCCGCAACTGCGAGCGAGGTCCAGGCGCGGGTATCGAGCCCTTGCGGGCTGCCCTAATTCGCGACGCCCGTAACTGCGAGCGAGGTCCAGGCGCGGGTATCGAGCCCTTGCGGGCTGCCCTGATTCGCGACGCCCGCAACTGCCCGCACGCTGCCGATATCTCAACACCCCGAGGGCGGCGGACGGTTGCCTTGATCCCGCGGCGGTGCAGCACGCCGATGAATTCCTGCACGCCCTGCTCGGTTGGCGGCTGCATCCCGAGCTCGTGTACGGGGTTGTACGGGATCACGTTGACGGTGCAGGGGTAGTCCTTCAGCCTGCGGGCCAGCTCCTCGGCGGCGGCCATGCCGTCGTTGATCCCGGCGATCAGCACGTACTCGAAGGTGATCTCGCGGCCGGTCTTCGCGAAATAGTGGCGGCCGGCGTGCAGCAGGCGGTCGATCCCCACCTTGCGGTTGGCGGGCACGATCTTGTTGCGGATGCGATCGTTCGGTGCGTGCAGCGAGATTGCCAGGTTGATCTGCAGTCCTTCCGCCGCCAGACGCTCGATAGCTTCGGGGAATCCCACGGATGACACGGTGATCCGGCGTGCGGCGATGCCGAGCGCCCAATCGGCGTTGATGATGCGAACCGCCTTCACCACGGCCCTGAAGTTTGCCAGCGGCTCGCCCACGCCCATCACCACGACGTGGGTGATGCGGCTGCCGGCAGCCCTCCCCGCGTGCAGTGCCTGTTCCACGATCTCGCCTGGTGCGAGGCTTCGCTCGAAGCCGCAGCGGCCCGAGGCGCAGAACGCACACGCCATCGCACAGCCCACCTGCGAGCTCACGCAGCACGTGAGGCGGTCGGCCTCGGGAATCACCACCGTTTCTATCCGGGCACCATCGTTCAGGGACAGCAGCAGCTTCATCGTGCCATCGGCGGCGGTGAACTGCTGCTCGACGGCGGAGCGATACAGATCGATCTTCTGCGCGGCCCGCGAGCGGAAGTCGGCCGGCAGATTGCGCATCTCATCGAAGCTCTGCACGCCCTTGCCGTAGAACCAGTCCGCTATCTGCTTCGCCCGGTATGCCGGCTGCCCGAGCGAGACGCACGCGTCCTCGAGTTCCGGCATGTAGAGGCCGGGCAGATGGAGACGTTTGATCTTGGTGGCATCTTCCATACCTTCCATTGTAACAGCGGAGAAAGGTAAATTGAGCGGCAAATGGGCGGACCGTTATCCCTCACATGTGCAAAAAGTTACCTTGCGCCTCCGTCATTCCCGTTGACACTCCCGAATCATCAGGTATAATTCGATTGGCGTTTCGGCATGCCGGCATCCGGCATGCAGAATCGGGTCGAACACGGACACAGTTTCCCGAACCTGCGGACTGCACGGCTACAGGGCGACACCTGATGGCACCAGAGCACCTCGAGCCTGACACCAATCGCGGCAGCTTCGGCGCCCTCACCATCCGGGCCGCGGCGATCGGCCTGTTCTGCGTGGCCGGCATCGCGATCGCCGGGTGCATCTCCGCCTACATGCGATATGACCTCATCGGCACTGGCCACCTCCCCCGCTGCGCCCTCTACCCGGTCGTCGTCATCCTCCTGATGAACTTCATCCTCCGCAAGCTCGGCAAGCGAACCGTGGCTCGCACCGAGATGCTGTTCATCTACTGCACGATCCTGGTGATGACGGGCATCCCGGGGCAGCAGTTTGCCACTTACCTCTACCTCGGACTGGCCGGCCCGATCTACTACGCCACGCCGCAGAACCAGTACGCCGACCCCGCCAACGGCTTCCACACGTTCATCAGCGATTGGCTGGTGCCGTCGAAGGACCCCAACAGCCCGGCCATCAAGTGGCTGTTCGAGGGGCTGCCCGAGGGGGCGGGCTTCACCGACATCCCCTGGCACCTGTGGGTGCGGCCGCTGCTGGTGTGGAGCCCGTTCTGCATCCTGATCTTCGTGGTCACCTTGTGCATCGTCGTGCTGCTGCGCAAGCAGTGGGTCGAACGCGAACGGCTGCTGTTTCCGCTGGCCCAGGTGCCGCTGGAAATCACCCGCGGCGACGACGGCCCCGCCCGCCCGTCCATCTTCCGAAGCAAGCTGATGTGGATCGGCTTCGCCATCCCGGTCATCGTCTACATCGTCAACGGCATCAACGCCTACTACCCGTCCTTCCCCCGCTTCAACCTGTATCCCACGTGGACCCAAGGGCTGTTTTCCGAGAAGCCGTGGAACGTGCTGAACAGCATGGGTGTGAACATCTACTTCGGCATGATCGGCATCGCCTATCTGCTGACGGCCGAGGTGGGATTCAGCTTCTGGTTTTTCTTCCTGTTCGACCGCGTGCAGGAGATGGTGATGGTGACGCTGGGGAAGCCGGGGCATTGGCAGTTCCGCCGCAACCAGCACGTGGGAGCGTTCGCGGCGCTCGCGCTGTTCTACGCGTGGGTAAGCCGCAAGCACATCGCGGACGTCATCCGCAAGGCGTTCGGCCGGGCCGACGACGTGGATGACAGCAACGAGCCGCTGCCGTACCGGGTGGCGTTTTTCGGGGCGACCGGCGGCTTCGTCCTC
>DATKYA010000173.1:0-3483 GCA_035528775.1 Planctomycetota bacterium
TCGGCCGCAGCGTGCGACCGCAGGTCGCCCGCACGGCCGTCATGCCGACGCATTGCCTGCAGGCCAGCGGCCGCGCCGGGCTCACGCAACAGACTCGCCCGGCCATTCCGGAACCGGAACACCCGGCCGGCCGAGGCATGGTCGGCGCCGCTCGCGCAACCGGCAGAACGCCTCCGGCCAGACCGCTAGTTAGGCGCAGCCTATCCTTTCCGCCCTTTCAGTTGTGACGCCGTGTATAGCCTTTGCGGCCTTTGCCGCACGGTGTCCTTTGTGTCTTCGTGGTATTCCCCCGCCGCATCATTCCCGCAGGAACGGATTCCCGTCCCGTTCTTCCCCGATTGTCGAGCCGGGGCCGTGGCCGGGATAGACAACTGTCTCCGGCGGGAGGACGAGCAGCTTCTCGCGGACCCCCTTCAGCAGCAGGTCGGCGTTGCCCCCGGGAAAATCGGTGCGGCCGATCCCGCCGGCGAACAACACGTCGCCGGTGAACACCACCTTCGCCTCCGGGACGTGCAGGCAGATGCCGCCGGGCGTGTGCCCCGGCACGTGTATCACGTGCATGTGAATGGCATTCATCTGTAAGGGCGAACCTTGTGTTCGCCCTCCTTCGGCCCCCTCACCTCCCCGTAGGGGCGAACCTTGTGTTCGCCCTGCCTGTTCGGCGGATGCATCGACATTCAACTCGAGCACTTCGCCACCGCGCAGCAGACGATCGGCCAGCTTGCGTTTAAATCCGCGGCCGAGGAACAACGACAGGTTCAACGACGGCCGCTCCAGCATCGCGGCGTCGGCGGCGTGAATGCAGCATTGCGCGTCCGGGAAGGCCACACGCACCTCGTCGAGCGCACCGATGTGGTCCGCGTGCCCGTGCGTCAGCACGATGAATTGCGGGATGACGCGCGTCTCCTTCACCGACTGCACGATCCGCCCGGCTTCATCGCCGGCGTCGACAATCATCCCATCCCCATCCTTCGTTCCCACGAGATAACAGCACGAGCCCATCTCGCCCACGTGCAACACGCGCACGAGAAGATCCGTCTGGCCGGCAGAATATTTCATGTGTTCAACCCAGAAGTTAAGAAGCCTGGAAGCTAGTCTGAGAAGTCAAGAAGCTCCTTCTTATCTTCTTGCCTTCTCTCTTCCTCACACCCTTTGTCCCAGGTATTGTTCGATGATCGCCTTTACGTCGCATCGGCGCTCGGGTTCCGCGAGATCGACAATCTGCCGCTCGCGGATGGCACTCTCGGGAGAATCCGACGCGTGCGCGGCGTTTCGCATGAGGTCGTTCGCGTATACGCTCCGTACGGTGCCGGGCGATGCGGACGCCGGGTTGGTGGCGCCCAGCGTGGTGCGAATCTTCTCCACCGCGTTCACCCCCTGGTAGAGCAGAGCGAGGCACGTCTCCTTGCCCGCCGCGTCCTTGTCCTGCTCGCTCACCTTGTCGGGGTTCGTGCCGGCCATGTATTCGACGATCCGGTTGAACTCGAACGTCGCGTTGTTCTCGGCGAGGATATCCGCCATGGCCTCGTACTGCTGGGCGGAGATCGCGAAGCCGAGGGCGGGCTGCAACTGATCCTTCAGGCGCTTGGCCACGTTCGATTTCAGCTTCTCGCGGAGGATGGCCTTCAGCGGGCCATAGAACTGCTCAGCCTGCCGAACGCTCATGTGCAGCAGCTTCGCGCCCACGATGTACAGCCCCGTGCGGCTGAACATGTCGATCAGGTTGCCGGGCCGGGTGGATTTGCGTTTGAAGTTCTCCGGCTTGAGGATGACCAGCGTGGTCTGGACGTTGGCGTCGTCGGGGAAGTCGAGCACGTGCTCGAGCACGCCGCCATCGGTCGTGGCGTACTCGGCCAGCACGCCTAGCTGCCGGTCGACCATCTCCCGGTTGGTGCCGATGAGCACGGCCGGCTCGAAGTAGAGGATCTCGCCGCCGGGCACCGAGATGAAGTCGCCGTATGTCCCCCGAATGGTGTCGCCGCGCGGATCTTTCGTGATTGCGCCGACCACCTGCTCCTTGAGCACTTCGACCGCACTCGGGCCGCGCAGCAGCAGCAGCATCGTCCGGTTCGCGATCCCCAGCGCGTTCTGCGGCCGGAAGTAATCATTCAGGTAGCGGACGAACGCCTGCTTGATCTGCGGGTCCATGTCTTGCTGCCGCGTGATCGTGTCGGTATAGGCGTCAATCATCTCGTCGCTCGGGGCGAACATCCGCGCGCCCGCCAGCTCGAGGTCGCCCAGCGAAAGCATCCTGCCGATGATCCCGCCCGTGCGGCTCTTCAGCAGGCTGTAGGGAGTTATCAATGCATAAGCGAGCTCGTCGCGCATGTCTGTCCTCGGGAATGTGTAGAAATGGCCGGAGTTGTTACTGAATTCATAGTTCTAGTTTACCAAAGAATCGGACGAAAATCAAGTTTCGAACAGCCGGAAATGAAAGCAGCAATGCGCTTCCTGGCTCGCAGTGTGTGCGCCGTCGGTAACCCGCTTGAATTGCTGCATCGCCCGGGCTATACTTTCGCCGGACAAGACCAAGCGGCCGATGCGTTACCGTTTCAGGGCTTCACCATGGCGAACGAAACAGATTTCATCATCTATTCCGATTCCTTCCGCGAGATCCTGCTACCGGAGTCGCGTGTGATGCGGCTGGCGGAAGGGCTGAAATTCACCGAAGGCCCCGTGTGGCTGCGGGAGGCCGATTGCCTGCTGTTCAGCGACCTGGGCGCAGGGAAAATCATGCGGTGGTCCGAGCGCGATGGCCTGTCCGTCTGGCGCCACCCCAGCAACTTCGCCAACGGCAACACGCTGGCCGCGAATGGCAGCCTGATCACCTGCGAGCACGGCACACGCCGCGTAACCGCGACGGCTTCGGTCGCACGCGCTGGACAGGACAGCGGCATCAGCATTCTCGCCCAGTCATACGCCGGCAAGCGGCTGAACTCGCCCAACGACATCGTCGTCAAGTCCGACCGCACGATCTGGTTCACCGACCCGCCCTACGGGATCAGGCCGGAGCAGGTGGAGCAGCCGGCTAACTACGTCTTCCGGCTGGATCCGGGCGCCGCCGAGCCGGTGCCGGTGACGGATTCCCTGCTGCGGCCGAACGGCCTGTGCTTCTCGCCCGACGAGTCCCTGCTCTACGTCGCTGATTCCTCCACCGAGCGGCACCACGTGCGAGTCTTCCGCGTTATGGCGGATAACAGGCTCTCTCCCCACCCCCCAGCCCCCTCCCCAAGCGTGGAGAGGGGGAGCGGAGACGTGTTTGCCACGATCGAGCCGGGCGTGCCGGATGGGATGCGGGTGGACAAGGGCGGGCGGGTTTACATTACGGCAGGTGACGGCGTGCACGTCTACTCGCCGGGCGGGCAGTGCCTGGGCAGGATTCGCGTGCCCGAAGTCACCGCCAACTGCACCTTCGGCGGAAGCGACGGCCGCACGCTCTTCATGACCGCGAGCACCGGGCTGTACGCGGTGAAGCTGAATGCC
>DATKYA010000174.1:0-6493 GCA_035528775.1 Planctomycetota bacterium
CGCACGAAATCGCGCAGCTCCTCGGTCGGGATGTTCGGCCGCTTGTCCTTGTGGCGGAGGGAATCGAGGGGGAGGGAGGAGGATGAGGTTTTGGGTTTGCGGGGCATGGCGGAATCCAGAAATCAGAATGCAGAATGCGGAATCACCTACGGCACCATCAGGAATCCCTCGCCCGTCTGCCTAACGAGGTCGTTGAAGTAACTGTGCACCGCCTCGAGACAATCGGTCTCAGAGAAGAAGACGGTCAGGGACTTGTTGCACGTGCACAGCGGCACGAATGCCGCCTTGACAGCGTCGGGACCATCCTCACGGATGAGCATGCCCAGGACGGTCTCGAGACAAATGATGCGGCCGGCGACGGCGGAGCGGATATCCGCGAGTTCGGGCGCTGTTGCGACAGCCACCATGCCGCGCTTGTCGCCGGAGGCCAGGTAGTAGAATGGGCGCTCGGAGAGGAGAGCAAACAACAAGCCCTCGCCCTCGTCGATCCCCTTGGTCACGTTAAGGCGGTCCAGGATGTCACGACCTGATGGCTCTTCGTCCAAGGCTGCGACACGATCGCACCACCCAGCGGCAAGGTTGCGGATCGGTTCGGGGTATTTCCTCTTGAAGCCGCTGCTCTTTTCGAGTTGGTATTTCAGGGGTTTCAGCCGTCTGACATTCTCCAGCTTCACGCCGAGGAGATGAGCGACCCGTTCCAGAACGCCAGCAGCAGCCAGGAGAATGAAGATGTCGGAATCCACCAAGAGGACGCGCTCTTCCATGCACCATCCCTCCCTGTTCACACGAGTTGGGTTGACAGGCATGACAAGAACCGTTCGGTGGACTCAGGCATGTCCTCGAGATCAAGGTGCGAAAGAAGGGCTTCGGCGATGATCTGCTGTGCGCCGCTCTTCAGCCCAAGATCATCGATTACCTGCTGGGCAAGCGGCCATGGTCTGTAAGACATGAAGGATTGGCTGGCAAAACGCGCCCAGAAGAGAACCACAGCGCCGGCATCAATCTGATACCTCTGTTGGTAATCGAGTGCCATCTTCTTCAGTTCGGGTGGCTTCAGCCGGTCGGGTGAAAGTGCGAAGGCAGGGTCGCCCGTGAGCAGCTCCGTAGCGAATAGATTGGCCTCCCCTTCCTGCTCGTCATTGTCGATCTCATTCATCTCCGAATCGACAAGTGTAACCCCGCCGGGCAGTGTGTGTTCGTAGTAGAAGTGCCCAAGCTCGTGAGCCAAGTGGAATGCCAACCAGGGAGGGCGGTCGCTGCCGTACGCCAGAACTATGGCGGGGTTTGCGTTGCGGAACAATGCCATGCCTTGAAACTTCTTGCCCGCCGGCAAACTCTGCGGGTTCATGTGGATCAAAGCAATGCCGGCGCTCCAGCAGAAGTCCACCAGCGACCTGAGGTCTACAAGACCACCGTTCTTCAGGATCGAAGCCCGAGCTTCACCCGCCGAGGGAAGGCTCTCGTATCGAACGGTATCCTTCTTCAACTGAACGACGAGTTCGGCGACCCTCTGTCCGACGACTACGGCTGGTTGAACCTCCTTGGGAGTGGCCCCTTTGCTATGCTTGAGGCGGAAATCGCTCACTGGAGGAAGCGCCAGTTCGGCGGACGGATTCTCAAGCTCCTGAAGGGAGAATCCAAGATGCCGCGCGATGGTCATTTCCGCGATCAGCCGAGATGGACCATTCGAAGCAAGGCTGTCATCCCACCAATCCGGCAGAACATGCTCGCGGATGAACTTGCGATCAAAGCCGATCTCGGCCAGGCGTTCGTAGATGCCGCTCATTGGATTAGGCACGTTCTTGGCAAGCTCCTTTCTTTTCCCTCGCTATTCTGATTATACAGAATCCTGTGCCCGTGATTCCATACATTTCCTGATGGCATTCTTCGCATTCCACGGATCATCCACCTCCACAAATGCCCACCGCCCGAACCCGCCGTGATTATTGATCGCCGGCACCCACAGATTTCGTGCCGTTGAAACCTTCGCCGCCTTGTCCTTCTTCCTCTCGCCGGTCACTTCGACGATCAGGTTCAGGGGATCATCGGCGCCGCGACCGTCGTTGAGGCGGACGATGAAGTCGGGGATGTACCGGTGCTCCTCGCCGTTGAGCGTGTACCTGTCGCCTTACCCGTAGCCAGTTACCCTGCCCTCAATGCCCGCCGGGCGATGTCCTTGCGGAAGTGCATGCCGTCGAAATGGATCTTGCCGACTGCCTCGTAGGCGCGGTTCACGGCTTCCTTGATCGTGCCGCCGAGGGCAGTGACGCCAAGCACGCGGCCGCCGGAGGTGACAACCTTGCCGTTCTTCGCCGCGGTGCCGGCGTGGAAGACCATCACGTCCTGCATCTTTTTCACTTCGCCGAGGCCTTCGATCACCTTGCCCTTGTCGTACTTGCCGGGATAGCCGCCGGACGCGATCACCACGCAAACGGCAGGCCGCGGGTCCCATTCGACGTCGACCTTCTCGAGCTCGCCGATGGCGGCCGCATGCAGGATCGCCAGCAGGTCGCTCTTCAGCCGCATCAGGATCGGCTGCGTCTCGGGGTCGCCGAACCGGCAGTTGTATTCGAGCACCATCGGGCCGTCGTGGGTGAGCATGATGCCGGCGTAGAGCACACCGCGGTACGGGCGCTCCTCGCGGTTCATCGCGTGGATGGTGGGCACGATGATCTCGCGCTCGACGCGGTCGCTCAGCTCATCCGTAATGACCGGTGCCGGCGAGTACGCGCCCATGCCGCCGGTGTTGGGGCCGCGGTCCTGGTCGAAGGCGCGCTTGTGGTCCTGCGATGACGGCAGTGACATGATCGTGCGGCCGTCGGTGATCGCCAGCATCGACGCTTCCGGGCCGACCAGGCAGTCCTCGATCACCACCCTGTCGCCCGCTTCGCCGAAGGTGCCTTCCTTCATGATCGCGTCGACCGCCTTGAAGGCTTCGCCGCGATTGTTGCAGATGAACACGCCCTTGCCCTTGGCCAGGCCGTAGGCCTTCACGACCATCGGCGGCTCGTTCTTCTCGACGTAGTCGCGGGCGCCGTCCAACGTGTCGAACACCTGGAACGCGGCAGTTGGGATGCCGTGCTTCTTCATCAGGTTCTTGGCGAAGGCCTTGTTCGATTCGAGCTCGGCGGCCCGGCGGTTCGGCCCGAAGCACACCAGGTGCTCGTCCTTGAAGGCGTCCACGATCCCCGCCGCCAGCGGGTCTTCCGGCCCCACCACCGTCAGGTCGATCTTCTCCTTGTAGGCGAAGGTCATCAGCGGGGCGACCGCCTCGGCCGGGATGTTCACGCACTCTGCAAGCTCGGCGATGCCGGGGTTGCCCGGGGCGCAATAGAGCTTGGTGAGCAGGGGAGATTGCGACAGCTTCCATACCAGGGCGTGTTCACGGCCGCCCGAGCCGATTACGAGAACTTTCATCGTGGACAGATCCTCTGACAAATGACAACTGGCACAGCACCCGAGAAGGCACAAATTCTACTGGAAAGCACCGTCGAAGGCAAGCATGAAGCGGAGGACCCAAGAATGAGAAATAGCGATAGGCGACGGTAGGGGCGGACCTTGTGTTCACCCTTGGCGATTGCGGTACACGGTCATTTGGCGAGGGCGAACACAAGGTTCGCCCCTACGGGGGCACCATTCTGGTGCGGCGGGCGGAGGACGGTGGACTCGCGACGACCGCTCCGTCGCGAGAAGATATCGCGGACTCGGCCCCTATCTTTCATCCTCAACCACGGCGCGAAACTCCCGGAAATCAAACGCGATCGGCCTGCCCTGTGCCATGAAATGCGCAATCGCCCGCGAATGCAGCAGCCGGGCCGATGTCTGCCCGTTCGATTGCACGCCTGCCTGTGCGTTGCACGCAGACAGGAACTTCCGCACGAATTCCCGCGCGTCATCCAGCGTGGCAGGCTCGCCCGCCTGCACCGGCACGGGGGCGCTGCACTTGCGGCAATTCACCACCACGTCGTATCCCACCGCGCCGGGGGCCGTGACCATCTTGAAGGTATCGTGAGCCTTGTCGAACGTGGTGATCGACTTGATGGCGAATCCCGCCCCCGCCAGGCCCTGCTGGATGGCCGCCCACACCTCGCCCGACGAGTTGTGGAAGACGAGCGTGAGCCAGGCGTCGGGCCGCAGCACGCGGTGCATCTCGGAAAACGCCCTGGCCATCAGGCCGCCGTAGGCGTGCACGTCCTTGCCCTGCGTCCTGTTCATCACCGCCTCCTGCGAGGCGTCGGTGAGCGTGCCCAGCCAGCTCTCCCACAGCAGGTTCAGCTCGGAGTACTGGATGTTCGAGCCGAACGGCGGATCGGTGAACACGTAGTCGATCGAGCAATCGGGGATGTGCGACAGGTCGGTCGCGCTGCGCGTGAGGACGCAGGCGTCAGGCTGGCTGTTGGTATCAGGCGCGGGCGAACCGTCCATCAACGACCGCTGCCGGCTGCTTGGCGGCCGCAGCTCGCGGTGGCTTTTCGCGATTGCCGCAAGCTTGCGCTCGAACAGCCGGAACGCGTTCATCTCCGGGTAGAACCCGGGGATGTACATCGTGCCGAGGATCGGTCCGGGACACATGTTGAGCGAGGGGATGAACTTGTTCAGCCGCGACGCCCGCTGCATGATTCCGGTGACGGCGAACATCAGCGCTTGGCGCAGCGATTCATCGGCTCGCCCAGCCTCGCGCCACAGCGCGGCGATGCACAGCAGGTTCCGCCTCGTGAACAGCTCGGCCACGGTGGCGATGCCGTCGTTGTGCAGCCGCGCGATCTCGTCGGCCTGCTGAGGGATGGGAGTCGTCGGATGCCATAGGTCCACCGGCCACGGGAGCTTGCCGATCTTCGCGATCAGGGCGCGGTCGGCCCTGCCCAGCGGGGCCTCGTTCTTCGAGTGGCCGCCGTAGTCGACGCGGACGGGCAGCCAGCCGTCGCGCCGGCTCGATTTCTTCGTGATGGTCGCCCGGCAGTGCGGGCAGGGGTATTCCTCCAGCACCTGCCGCCGCTCGTCGAGCGCCGCCTCCCACAGCGAATAGCGCTTGCGGCACGCCGGGCACCGCAGCGCCAGCGACCACAGCATTTTGTCGAACTGCAGCGGCCTGCCGGTGTCGCGGTCAGCGGTGGCATACAGCCAGCCGTAGTCACGCTCAACCGCCTGCAGTATCTTGCCGCCCGCCGCGAGGAACGCGGCAACGTCGAGCGGCCGGCAATGATTTGACGCGAAGAACGCCGCGGCCGGCGATAGATCGCTCAGCATCGCCCGGCGGCCTTGCCGGATCGCCGCGATGCCGGTCATCCCCGACCCGCAGAACGGATCGAGCACCACGTGGCCCGGCTGCGTGTAGTGCGCGATGAACGCCTCGATCCCCTGCGGCGGAACCTTCGTGTGATACGTGTGCGCCCGGTAGAACGCCGTCCCCTTGCCCGCGCGGACGTCCGCGGAGAATGGAACATCAGGGTAGCCGATCGCGGGCGCTGAACTGCTGCGGAGAAAGCCAGCAACGTCACCGCTGGTCTCACGCGGACGAATCGGCTTCTTCATTCATCATTCCTCATTCATCATTCATCATTCAGTGTGCTTGCTCTTCACCAGCCTCTCCCTCAGGTGCGTGCACCGCTGGCTGATGGCATCGTTGCGGACGGCGCGTGCCAGCGCCTTCATCGTGCCCACGAGCACCACCAGCTTCCTGCCGCGGGTGATTGCCGTGTAGAGCAGGTTGCGCTGCAGCATCACGTAGTGCTGCGTGACGATCGGGATGACCACCGCCGGATACTCGCTGCCCTGCGACTTGTGCACGGAAATGGCATACGCGTGCACGAGCTGCAGCAGCTCGTCGAAATCGTACTCCACCGGCCGGTTGTCGAACCGCACCACCACCGTCTGGTCGATCCTGTTGATCTCAGCCACGCGGCCGATGTCGCCGTTGAACACGTCCTTGTCGTAGTTGTTCTGGATCTGCATCACCTTGTCGCCCACGCGGAAGACGCGAGCCCCGCGCTGGACGGATGCCTGGCCGGGCCGCTCGGGATTGAGGCACGCCTGCAGGACAAGGTTGAGGTTTTGCGCGCCCACCTCGCCCTTGTGCATCGGGGTGAGCAGTTGGATGTCGTCGCGCGGGTTCAGGCCGAACCGCTTGGGCAGCCGCTCGGCAACCAGCCCGCGGATCACGTCGGGTATCTTCGCGGTGTCGTCTTCGCGGAAGAAGTAGAAATCCGGCAGCATCTCCGGGGCCGGCTTGAGCAGAGGCATCTCGCCGTGGTTCACGCGGTGGGCGTTGACGATGATCATGCTGCGCCGGGCTTGGCGGAAGACTTCCTCCAGCCGCGACACCGTGGCCACGCCGGAATTGATGATCTCGCGCAGCACGTCGCCCGGGCCGACCGGCGGAAGCTGGTCCACGTCGCCCACCAGCACCAGCATCGCGTGCCGCGGGATCGCGTTCAGCAGGTGGTGCATCAGGTTCACGTCGATCATCGACGCCTCGTCGACGATCACGGCGTCG
>DATKYA010000175.1:0-2495 GCA_035528775.1 Planctomycetota bacterium
TGGTGCCGAAGACGGGAGTCGAACCCATAAGGGGCGTTAGCCCCACCAGGCCCTCAACCTGGCGCGTCTGCCAATTTCGCCACTTCGGCAATCACTGCATTCTCAGAAATATTATACACGCCCACCTGCTGCTTTGCAAGAAAAATCAAGAAGGCGGGTGATTTGACACGAAGGCACGAAGGTACGAAGGAGGGAAAGGAAGATGAAGAGATGAAGAGAAACAGATGACGTTCCTTCCCTTCACCCCTCTTCTTCCTCTTCCTTCGTGCCTTCGTGTCAAATCACCCTGCAAAAGAGCACACGGTACAGGATTTGCCAGTTGGCAGTTGAAAGTTGCGGGCGAATCTGGTAAAGTCGTGCGCCATGATTGCGACACGAGATACGCGAAAATACGTCCTTGCCATTGACGCCGGCACGACGTGCGTCACTGTGATGCTGTTCGACCGCCACGCCCATCGCGTGACCGATGCGTCGGCCGAGATCGAGCAGCACTATCCGCAGCCCGGCTGGGTGGAGCACGATGCCGAGGAAATCCGCGATGCGGTATTGTCGCTGATGCAGCGCGCGGCGGGCAGCGTGCCACCGGAGGAGATCGCCGCTATCGGGATCACCAACCAGCGCGAAACGGCCATCCTGTGGGACCGCTCGACCGGCCGCCCGGTCTGCAACGCCATCGTGTGGCAGTGCCGCCGCACCCAGGAGATCTGCGAGAGGCTGGAGCGGCAAGGCCTCGGCCCGAAGATCCACGCGGCCACCGGCCTCCGCCTCGATTCGTATTTCTCCGCTACCAAGATCATGTGGATGCTCGACAACGTCCCCGGCCTGCGCGAGCGTTGCATCAAGGGCGAGATCGCCTTCGGGACCGTCGACTCGTGGCTGTTGTGGAACCTCACGGGCGGAGCGGTACACGCCACCGAGCCCACCAATGCGTCGCGAACGCTCCTCTACAACATCGACACGCGTCAATGGGACGACGACCTGCTGTCGGCGCTCGACATTCCGCGTGCAATCCTGCCGGAGGTGCGGGAGACGTCGTGCCACTTCGGCAACTGCGTGGCATCGGTACTCGGCGAGGAGGTGGAGATCCACTCGCTGGTCGGCGACCAGCAGGGCGCGCTGTTCGGCCAGGGGTGCGTGTCGGCCGGCGAAGCCAAGAACACCTACGGCACGGGGTGCTTCCTGCTGGTGAACACCGGCGTGGAGCGGCACGACTCGCACCAGGGCCTGCTCACCACGCTGGCGTGCGGCCCGCGTGGCCAAGTGGTGTATGCACTGGAGGGCGCGATGTTCTCGGCCGGGGCTGCCGTGCAGTGGCTGCGGGACGGCTTGGGCATGATCCGTAAGCCGCAGGAGACGGAGGAGCTTGCGGCGAGCGTGCCCGACACGGGCGGAGTGTATCTTGTGCCCGCGTTCACCGGGCTGGGCGCTCCCTACTGGAATATGGCGGCTCGCGGGGCGATCCTGGGGCTGACCCGCGGGAGCAACAAGGCCCACCTCGCGCGGGCTACCCTCGAATGCATCGCGTACCAGGTGGCCGACCTCGTCGAGCTTGCCGCCCGCGAAACCGGCATCACACTACCCGCACTGAAGGCCGATGGCGGCGGGTCGTCGAACGAATTCCTCATGCAGTTCCAGGCCGACATCCTCGGCATCCCCATCGAGATCCCGGACAACATCGAAACGACCGCCCTCGGCGCTGCAATGCTGGCGGGGCTGTCGAGCGGAGTCTGGCATACGGCTGAGGAATTGGATGGATTGCGGCGGGTCGGCAAGGTCTACAAGCCGAACCTGACGGAAGCCAAGCGGAAATCACTGCTGGATGGCTGGCGAGCTGCGATCGAGGCGGTTCTGCATTACCGGATTCGCGGGTGACGGCGGGCAGTTGTTCAGTTGATCAGTTGCTCAGTTTGCCAGTTGCTCAGTTGCCCATCGTTCACGATCAACCGGCTAACCGAGCAACCGATCAACCACCCAACCTGCCAACTGACAAACTGACCAACCTGCCATCTGACAAACTGAAAAACTGACCAACTGGTTAACTGCCTAACTCGTCCGGATGGACGATCTTCCCTGCAACCGCCGACGCTGCGGCAACGGCCGGCCCGCACAGGTAAACCTCGCTCTTGGGATGGCCCATGCGGCCCACGAAATTGCGGTTGGTCGTGGCCAAGCAGCGCTCGCCGTCGGCAAGAATACCCATGTGCCCTCCCAGGCACGGCCCGCACGTGGGCGTCGACACCGCTGCACCCGCGTCGACGAATATCCCGAGCAGTCCTTCGTCCATCGCCTGCCGGTAGATCTTCTGCGTGGCAGGAATAATGATCAGGCGAATGCTGGGATGAACCTGCCTGCCCGCCAGGATTTCGGCGGCCTCGCGCAAGTCGGAAATCCGGCCGTTGGTGCACGAGCCGATCACCACCTGGTCGATCCTGGTGCCCGACACTTCCTCGACCGGCTTCGCGTTTTCGGGGAGGTGCGGCAGCGACACCTGCGGC
>DATKYA010000176.1:0-8725 GCA_035528775.1 Planctomycetota bacterium
GTTTTGAGGCCGACTACGCGCAGAACCTTGCGGCACGGCGATGGTGTGACAAATCGCGAAGCTCCCCATGCATGGAGAGGACTCCATGGTAGGCAGGCAGAAGGAAGAGGAAGGAATTGGGAGGAAAAAGGAAGACGAAAACAGGGAAGAAGGAACAGTGAACACGGAGCAGTCCGCATCAGCGCGTGCTCGCGGGGCCGTGCTACGGCACGTTCACACTGAAGGTCTGGCTGGCTCCCGCGGGCAGATCCCACCGCAGGAAGCTGGTGGCACCGAAGGAATCCCGAACGGTCATGGTGCCGCTGTTGCCGGGGACGGTGCCTTCGCTGAGGGCTTCAACGGTGATGGCGTTGGCGCCCTTGTCGAGTGAGATGGAGAACCGTGCGCCGGTGGAGTCGAGTGTGAGTTCATTGACCCTGGTGCCGTTGACGCTGAGGGCTATGGTGTCGCCGTTGGCGGCCGGCTGACCGCCGACGACTTCAATGGTGGTGTTGCCATTGTCGATGGAGACGCTGGACTTGGTGGATCCGCCGG
Organism: Planctomycetota bacterium; assembly: GCA_035528775.1. Classification (GTDB taxonomy): domain Bacteria; phylum Planctomycetota; class PUPC01; order JABMSA01; family JABMSA01; genus DATKYA01. The sequence continues at coordinate 535 of DATKYA010000176.1, forward strand.
AATTGGCGACGATGACGGCGGTGACGATGATGGCGACGATGCCGACGCCGAAGATGACGTCGCCGGTAGTGAATCGGCCGAGGTCGGCGCGTTCGTCCCTGCTGTAGTTGCCGCGCATGGCGGCCTTGACGGGCTTGGGGAGGGGGAAATCGAACCGGAGCTCGAGGTTCTCGTGTTCCTTGATGTCGATGGTTTTTTCCTTGGATTTTCCGCGGAAGGGGACGGCCTGGACGCGGTGCTTGCCGGGCTCGATGGCAACGGTGGTCGGGGAGTCGCCAACGATATCGCCGTCGACGTAGATGGTGCAGCTCTCGCCGCCGGTGAGGATGGAAAGCTGGGCGTTCTTTTCGGCTGGCGCGGGGGCATCGGCTCCGGCGGCGATAGCGGCCGTGTAGACGACGAACGCGACCGCCGTGAGCAGCGACACGGATTCCTTGTGCATGGGTCTCTCCGTTGTTCGGGCTGTCCGCACGTGCAGCCTTTCATATTAAGATTATCAGGTTTTGTGCGGATGTCAAGGGTGTTTTCCGCTGGTCGGTTTTCCGGTGAACGTGACCCCACGCAGGGCGACGCATACGACAGCACGCCGCGCGGGTGGCGCTTGAGGGGCAGGCGGCCGGGTTTACATGGTGCAGGGTCTTCATGTCGACACACAGGACGCAATTGCCGGATTAACCGGGGAGGACGCAATGGATATCAAGAAATACCTGCGGGACAACGGGGTGGCGTTCACGATGGATACGCACGCTCCGCAATTCACGGCGCAGGAGGTGGCGGCAGCCGAGCACGTGCCGGGTCGTGAGGTGGCGAAGGTGGTGGTGCTGAAAGTGGACGACCGCTTCGTGATGGCGGTGCTGCCGGCTCCGAAGCTGGTGGAGGTGGACAAGGTGGCGACGCTGCTGAACGCCGGGCAGGTGCGGTTTGCCGATGAGACGGAGATGCACAGCCTTTTCCCGGACGCGGAAGTGGGGGCGGAGCCGCCGTTCGGCAACCTCTACGGCCTGGAAGTGCTGGTGGATCGAAACCTCGCGATGCAGGAACACATCGTGTTTCAGTCGGGCAGCCATCGCGAAACGGTCCGGATACGGTATGCGGACTACGAGCGGCTGGTGCAGCCGCGGGTGGAGGATTTCGCGATGTCGGCCGAACCCGCAGTGGCGAAGGCCTGAGCGCGATCATGCACGGTGCTGGCACGTGAGCCTCCCCTACCGCGGACAAGCCGCAGCCAATGAAGAAGGCCACAAAGTTACGTGCGGACGCGGCGTCCGCCGGGCACCAAAGAGCACAAAGAAGAAGGAGATGAAAGGAAGCTGACGAGCCTCTTTCCCATCATCCCATGCACATGATCATCTCGTCAGTCGCGCTCTTCTTCGTGCCCTTTGCGGCCTTGAGGAGCCGAAGGTCGAGGTGTTAAAACCAGGGAACGTGTATTTGGAAACTACCTCAGAACTGCGGATTGAGTCGCCCCTCCGGGGCTTGCGTTCGGTCTGATGCCGTGTTCGCCGGGGCTGACGCCCCGGGCTACCTGTGAGTCGCCCCTTCGGGGCTTTCGAGATAGCCTCTAAATTACATCAGCGTCTGAATTATCTGCATATGATCAGATTGCTGCCCGCTTTGCGGGCAGCGGGCGGGCAACGGTGGCCCGCCCCTACGGGCATTCGCCAATGCGGCGACAGGAAACTCGAAGATCCCCATTCGCAGGCAGAGCGATTTGCCGGGATCCTGTGTAGGGGCGGATGGCGTCCGATGGCGTCCGCCCCAAGGGCACACGCCGTGTGCCCCTACATGGTTTCGTTGGATGTCTTGATTAGTTTCTTATTCCAGGGATATCTTGAGGGACTTGGCGATGCGCAAGTCGAAGCACCCGCTCGAGCCGCCGTTCACGGGGAAGTGGGAGTAGGCGAGCGGGAACCGGGACGGTGCGGGAATGCGGAGGGCGCACATGCTTCGCATGATCTTCATCATTACCGGGGGGCGCGCCGGAAATTCATGCTTGAGTTGAACCGAAGAATTCTGTATACTAAGGGGAGTAGAACCGCCCACGTCGGGCGGAGAGTGGCGTTTTTCCGGTGTGTCGAAAGGTATCAGTATGAGTTCGGTAAGCGCGCTGGACAGCAGTGTGCTGGTGCTGAACCGAAACTACATGGCTGTCCATGTGACAACGGTAAAGCGCGCCTTCTGCCTGCTGTTCAAGGAAGCGGCCGAGGTCATTTCGTTCAACGACGACAATACGATGAACGCCTACGACATCCGGAGCTGGGTGGAGTTGACGGCGTTGCGTCGGAATTTCGCCCAGCATGAAGACGGCGAGTACGTGCACACGGTGTCGCTGGAAATCCGTGTTCCGAAGATCATCCGGCTGCTGTTCTACGACCGGCTTCCGCGGAAGCAGGTGAAGTTCAACCGGCGGAACATTTTTGCGCGTGACGGGAACCGGTGCCAGTATTGCGGGCGGCGGCGGCCGACGCCGGAGCTGAGCCTGGACCACATCATCCCGCGTTCTCGCGGGGGCCAGGCGACGTGGGCGAATATCATCTGCTGCTGCACCGAGTGCAACGTGAGGAAGGGCGGCAGAACGCCGAAAGAAGCGGGCATGCGGCTGATCCGGCATCCCTACAAACCGCGGCGCAGCCCGCTGATCCGCGTCAGAATCCAGTCCGACAAGTACAAGTCGTGGCGGCACTTCGTCGACGATGCGTACTGGTCGGTCACGCTGACGGACTGAGGCTGCGGGCGAGGGCCAATGGACGGAATGGACAAGATGGACAGGATGGACAGGATGGACAAGATGGACAGGATGGACGCAATGGACGGAATGAGGCCACAGCCCATAGCCGCGCCGGCAGCCAAAAAGCCCATGAGCCACAAGCCGCACGCCACAAACCACACGCCCATGGCCGATAGCCGGAAAGCGCAGCTCGCAGCCGCGAGCCATAGCCCATAGCCGCGCCGGCAGCCAAAAAGCCCATAAGCCACGAGCCGCACGCCACAAACCACACGCCACAAGCCCACAAGCCACACTAAGGAGCCGTACGAGAATAACCTATGCATTCGGCGGCCGTAGGGGCGAACCGTCGTGTTCGCCCTATCGCGAATGCACGGCAACCGCAGCCCAGCAAGGGCGAACACGACGGTTCGCCCCTACGGGTGCAACATGAATACGTTATCCCCGTACGGCTCCTAAGCCGCTCTCACGAGCGGGATGCATACGCCAGCGCCACACCTGCCAGCGAGCCCCCCACCGTGATGATCAGCGCGCGAACTGCCAGCACCCACCGCGAACGCCGACCGTGCGCCATCCGGGGCGTGACCCGGCTAACAATCACTCCCGCAATGCCGGCCAGGACGAGGCCCGCGGAAACGGAAAGGAGGACGATCCACACGTGCCAGAAACGGATGGCGCCGGACGCGAGGCCAATGAGGCCGATGGCGCCGGCACCGCCGAGGGCGGGGATGAACAAGCCGAGGGCGTTCAGCCAGCGGTTTCCGAGAGCCGCTCGCGGTCGTGTTCCTGAAAGTGCCTGGGATGGTGCTTCGGGATGCATTTGCGGTGGCGGCCGGGGAGCCGAAGCGGGGACAGCGGCCATGAAAGCGGCGAGGGTGGCTGCGAAGCCGCTAATCGCGCCGACGCGGCCAAGCTGAGGGTCGGGCAGGGCGTTCCACAAGGTGGCGAGGAGCGTGGGTGCGAGGCAGTAGGCGGCTACATCCGCGATCGAGGGCGGGGTGATGGTCGCGGGCACGGTGATGGTGGCGGGCGGGGTGATGGTGGCGGGCTGGGAGGCGTCGGCGTTCGGGCGACGGCGCAGCCAGACGAGGACGCCGGCGGCGAGGGCGCACGCCGCGAATGGTGCGTATCCCGGCACGCCCGCCCAATGCAGGATGACGGTTCCCGCGGCGACGCCGGCGAGCATGCCGGGGGTGTCCGTGATGCGCAGGAATCGCGCGATCACGCCGAGGAGGAGGTTGATCTGGAATGAGAAGATGAGGTGAACCATGACGATGAAATGAAGAATGAAGAATGAAGAATGGGGAACGAAAAGCATTCCCCGCGGATCATTCGTTATCGATCATAGCTTGTTGTTCGTTCGTACTCAGTGGACTCGATGGACTTAGTGGACAGAATGGACGCAATGGACTGAGCGGGGCAAATAATCGAAAGCCAATACGGCATCACGCCGCGCCGCGTTCTTCATTCTTCATTCCTCATTCCTCATTCCTCATTAAATCCGCCACCATATCCTTGACGGCGGCTTCGACGGCATCGCGCCAGCGTGCTTCGCCGAATCGCTCCTTGTAGGGGGAGCGGGTCCATGCGTAGATGATGCCGCGGGCGGAATTGACGATGGCTCCGAGGCCGTCGGGGTTGAAGCAGGGGGCGACGTGCTTGGCGGAGCCGCCCTGGGCGCCGTAGCCGGGCACGAGGAAATACGCGGCGGGCATCAGCTCGCGGAGGCGGGCGGCCTGCTCGGGATAGGTGGCCCCGACGACGGCTCCGACGCAACTGTAGCCGCGCGATCCGATCAGGCCGGGCTGCGTGCCCCACTCGTTGACCTTCCCGGCAACCTTCACGAACAGCTCGGAATCGCCTGCCACGAGATCCTGGAATTCGCCGGACGATTTGTTGGAGGTTTTGACGAGGACGAAGATGCCGCGGCCGGAGCGACGGGCGGCTTCGATGAACGGCTTCACGCCGTCGGACCCGAGATAGGGATTGACGGTGATGGCGTCGGCGACGAAGAGCTGGTCGTGCACGTGCGGTGGAATCTCGCCGAGATGTGCGGCGGCGTAGGCTTGTGCAGTGGATCCGATGTCGCCGCGCTTGACGTCGCCGATGACGATCAGGCCCTTCTGTGCGGCGCGACGGAGTGCGTCGGCGTAGGCGGCCATTCCGGCGGCGCCCATCATTTCGTAGAAGGCGACCTGCGGCTTGACGGCGGGCACGTGCGGGGCGACGATCTCGATGATTTCTTCGTGGAAGGCCATGACGCATGCGGCGCGCGCGCCGGCGGCGCACGGCTCTTTGGCACACCGCGTGATCTCGGCGGGGATCAGCTCGTAGACGGGGTCGATCCCGACGCAGGCGGGGGTGCCTTTCGTTTCGATGGCGGCGATGAGGCGGTCGGCGAAGTTTTCCATTGTCAGCCAGTAACGTGTTTGTTTACCACAAAGACACAAAGAGCGCGAAGGACACCAAGAAGAAACGAAGGTTGAAGCGAAGTGTGACTTCCTCTTCTGCTCTTCTTCGTGCCCCTTCGTGTTCTTCGCGTCTTCGTGGTGAAGAAACTCCTATTTCACGCGCTGGAACTTCACGCGCTTGATGATCACGGGCTCGATGGGCTTGTTGCCGGCGTCGCGCTTGACCTTGCTGATGGCGTCGGCAACGTCCTGGCCGTCGACGACCTTGCCGAAGATGGTGTAGCGGCCGTTGAGCTCCGGCCTTGCGGCGACGGTGATGAAGAACTGGCTGCCGTTGGTGTTCGGGCCGGAGTTGGCCATGGCGAGGTAGCCGGGGCCGTCGAACTGGACGTTGTCGGAGAATTCATCTTCAAACTTGTATCCGGGGCCGCCGGTTCCGGTGCCGAGGGGGCAGCCGCCCTGGATCATGAAGCCGGGGATGACGCGGTGGAAGGTGAGGCCGTCGTAGAAGCTGCCCTTGGTTTCATCGCCGGTCCTGGCGTCGACGTAGGGCTTGGTGCCGGTGGCGAGGCCGACGAAGTTGGCGACGGTCTTGGGCGCGTCGTTTTCGAGCAGCAGGATGGTGATATTGCCCATGGATGTTTCCATGATGGCGTAGAGGCCGGGCTCGGCGTCGAGCTCGGCGGCCTCGATCTCGGGGATTTCGGCGGGGGCTGCGTTCCCGGGGGTCGGCTCGCCCTTCGCGGCGCCGGCGGGCTCGTGCTTGACAGCGGCATCGAGCGCGTCGGCCGGCGGGGTGTCGGCCGGGGGCGTGTTGATCTCCTGGGTGATAGGCTCGCGGGCTTCGGTCTGCTCGGCTTCACCGGGGTCCGGGCCGCCCTGTTTCGCCTGGTCCTGCGGTTTGGAACAACCTGCGATCAGTCCGGCGGAAATCACAATCACACACACCAGTCTAGGAATCATGATGGCACTCCCGTTCTCAAGCATGTAAACAATCGAAAGCGAAAAAAGGCATCAGGGTTCAGGCTGCAGGCTACGGGCTGCAGGGTTGGCGTACCTGCGGTTCCAGCCGGGCCTGCGGTCTGACTGCTGCCGCCGTTCATCATTCATCAGTCTCCGAGCTTGCGGATCTTGACGAAATTGGTTGCGCCGCGCACGGGCATGGCGCCGGAAACGAGCACGGCGATATCGCCCCGGTGCAGTGCGCCGGTCTTGAGCAAAACGTCTTCGCCGGCGAGCAGGATGTGATCGGTCTGGGTGCCGATGGCCGAGAGGACGGGCCTGACGCCCCAGACGAGTGCGAGCCGGCGATAGCTTTCACGCGACGGTGTGATGGCGTAGATGGGCGACGCCGGCCGGCGCTTGGCGATCTTCATTGCGGTGGAGCCGGAGATGGTGAACACGACGATTGCGGCGGCGGCGATGTCGCGCGCGGCGCTGACGGCGGCATCGGCGGCTGCGGCTTCGATGCTGTGCTCGCGTGCGTCGAGCGTGCCGGTCACGTCGAGATCGTAGCACGGCCGCCACTCGGGATGGCCGCCATCGCGGCGCGACTGCCGGAACGATGCTTGCTCGACCGCCTCCGCAATTCTCGCCATCGTTCGCACGGCGTCCACCGGATATTTGCCGATGGACGTCTCGGCGGAGAGCATGACGGCGTCGGTGCCGTCGAAGATGGCGTTGGCGACGTCGGACGCTTCGGCCCTCGTGGGCCGGGGGCTGGCGACCATCGACTGCAGCATCTCGGTGGCGGTGATGACGGGCTTGCCGAGCGAATTGCACAGTGCGATGAGTTTCTTCTGCTCGAGCGGGACCTGCTCGGCGGGCATCTCGACGCCGAGGTCGCCGCGGGCGACCATGATGACGTCGCTGGCGTTCAGGATCGGGCCGATCTGTTCGAGAGCTTCGGGCTTCTCGATCTTGGCGACGATCGGGGTGTCGTGCCCGCGCTCGCGAATTCGGCGGCGGAGGTCGGCGATGTCGTCGGCCTTGCGCACGAAGGAGATGGCGACGTAGTCGACGCCTTCGCCCAGGCAGAAATCGAGGTCGGCGACGTCCTTCTCGGTGAGGGCCGGTGCGCAAATGCGGACGCCGGGGAGGTTGATGCCCTGGTGTTCGCCGAGCGGCCCGCCGACGATCACGCGGCAGCGGACTTCGGTGTCGGACGTGCCGATCACTTCCAGCACGCGGGTGCCGTCGGCGAGGAGGATTCGCTGGCCGGGGCGGACGTCGTGCGGGAGTGCGGCGTAGCTGGTGCTTAAGCGTTGGGCGGTGCCGGGGAGCTGCTCGGTGGTGATGGTGCACTCCTGGCCGGGGACGAGCTGGACGGGTCCGCCGCCGGCGAGTGTGCCGGTGCGAATCTTGGGGCCCTGGAGGTCGCCCAGCACGGCGATGCTGCGCCCGAGCTTGTCGGAGGCGTCGCGGGTGTGCCGGATCACGCGGCGGGCGTCGTCGTGCGCGGCGTGCGAGAAATTCAGCCGGACGACGTCCAGCCCGGCGTCGAACAGCTCGTCGAGCCGCTCGGGCGTCCACGTTGCCGGGCCGATTGTGGCGACGATTTTGGTTCTGCGCATCAGTGCACCATCGGGTTCACGGAATCCTGAACTATTGAATATAGCCGATGGAGGCGAAAGGATCAAGGGGAAAAGAGGGAGAGGTGGGGTGATGGGGTGGTGGAGTGGTGCGCGGAGGCACATAGAATAGACGAAGAAAGCAAGAAACTGCATATATTATTTTTTCAGCAGAACTGAACCGACTATTCACAATCTCCTTGTAAATACGGCCAGATTGGGCTTCCCGGGAACAGTGATGGCGGAATTGTGCGGCATAGGGATGCGAGGAAAGCAAAGATTGTGCTTGAGTTTGCCTGATTCATGTGGTATAATTGGGGAGGGAGGGACTGTTTTTTTCACATCGGCCGGCTCGCCGTCTTCGATGATGGGCGCTGACGCCTGCAAACTGGCGTCTCCGGCGTTCATCATCCCTTCCTGATCTGGTTTCTGCTCGCTGATCTCACCGCGTGTGAATTGCTGCGTGGAGACGTGCCACCGGCACG
>DATKYA010000177.1:0-2423 GCA_035528775.1 Planctomycetota bacterium
ACGGCGTGATCACCTGCCTGTTCGTGGGCGGGCATTGCCTGCTGGAAGGCGTGCCGGGCCTCGGCAAGACGCTGCTCGTCCGCACGCTCGCACAGGCCTTGCAGCTCAAGTTCTCCCGAATCCAGTTCACGCCCGACCTCATGCCGGCCGACGTGATCGGCACGAACATGGTGATGGAAAGCGAAGACGGCCGCCGGTTCTTCGAGTTCCAGTACGGGCCGATCTTCGGCAACATCATCCTTGCCGACGAGATCAACCGCGCCACGCCGAAAACGCAGTCGGCCCTGCTGGAGGCGATGCAAGAACGATCGGTCACCGTCGGCGGCACAAAGCACGTGCTGGAGCCGCCGTTCTTCGTGCTCGCCACCCAGAACCCCCTCGAGATGGAAGGCACCTACCCGCTGCCGGAGGCCCAGCTCGACCGATTCTTCTTCAAGCTGATGGTGAAGTATTCCAGCCGCGATGAGCTGCTCGAGATCGCCGATCGCACCACGGCGGAATGGGAACCGCAGGCCGACAAGGTGCTCGAAGGCCCGCAGATCGTCGAGTGGCAGAAGCTCGTGCGCCAGGTCATCATCGCGCCGCACGTGAAGGACTACGCCGCACGCGTCGTGCTCGCCACGCATCCGCAGGGCGAGTACGCGGTGAACATCACCAACCGCTACGTGCGATACGGCGCCAGCCCGCGCGGCCTGCAGTCGCTGATCCTCTCCGGCAAGATGAACGCACTGCTCGCCCTGCGATACAACGTGAGCTTCGACGACATCCGCGAATCCGTCATGCCCGCCCTGCGACACCGCATCATCCTCAACTTCGAAGGCGAAGCCGAAGGAATCACGGCCGATGATATCCTCAAGCAGGTCCTGGACGAGGTGCCCCGGGAAACGAAGAAATGAGCGGTTGATTAACCACGAAGACGCAAAGAGCACAAAGGTCACGAAGAAGAAAGTGTATGAGATGATGGGAAAGAGGCTCCCCCTCTTCATCTCATCATCTCTTCATTCCCTCTTCTTTGCGTCCTTTGCGTTCTTCGAGTCTTCGTGGTTTATACACCGTGTATTTCCATGCCCCAACTCACGACAGACATCCTCATAATCGGCGCCGGCCCTTCCGGGCTGATGGCCGCGATCTCGGCGGCACGCTCGGGCAGGCGCGTGGCCGTCTGCGATCAGATGGCGCAGCCGGGCAGGAAACTGCTGGCGACCGGCGGCGGGCGCTGCAACCTCACCAACACGCTCGACAACGCCCGGCTGATGGCGGCATTCGGGCCGGAAGGCTTCTTCATGCGGCCCGCGCTCGCGGAGATGGACAGCCTTGGGTTGCGCCGCTTCTTCAGCGCGCTCGGCGTCCCCACGCACTCGCCCGACGGCATCCACGTCTTCCCCGTTTCGGAGTCGGCACAGGACGTCCTCGATGCACTGACGCGGGAGATGGCGCAGCTCGGCGTGTCCGTGCTGCCGAAGACGCGCGTGCGCTCGCTGCGGCTGGAAGGCAGGGCACTCAGGGGCGTGGAACTGGAGGCCGGCGTGCTCGACGCACCGAGCGTGATCATCGCCACGGGCGGGAAGAGCTACCCCGAGCTTGGGGCCACCGGCCACGGCTACGTGCTGGCGCATGCGGTCGGCCACAGCATCGCTCCGCCTGTCCCCGCGCTCGTGCCGCTGATCGCGGAGGAGACGTGGCCGAGGGACTGCGCGGGCGTGGTGCTGAATGATGCAGACCTGTGGGTATCGATGCCGCAGCGGGGCCACCGGTTCCGCCAGGGGGCGCGCGGCGAGCTGCTGTTCACCCATCGAGGCATCTCGGGGCCGGCGGCGCTCGATCTGTCGCGGCACGTCTCGTGGCTGCTCGTCGATCATGAAACCGTTCCCATCCGCATCAACCTCACGCCCGACCGCGACGCGCGAGCGTGGACTGCCCTGATCGACGAATGGCAGAGGATCCACGGCAAGAAGATGGTTCGCACGCTGCTCGACGCGTATCTGCCCGGATCGCTTGCAGCGGTGATCTGCACGCTGGCCGGGATCCGGCCCGACGCCCAGCCCGCCGAAGTGACCCGCCCGCAGCGGCAGGCGCTGGCCGAGCTGGTCACGGGGCTTCCGCTGACCATCACGGCGACCGAGGGATTCGGCAAGGCGATGGTCACGCGCGGCGGCGTGAGGCTGAAGGGCGTCGATCCCGCCACGCTCGAGAGCCGGACCGTGAAGGGCCTGTTCTTCGCGGGCGAGGTGCTCGACCTCGACGGCCCCTGCGGCGGCTACAACCTCACGTGGGCGTTCTCAAGCGGCTGGCTGGCCGGGAAGGCGGCGGGGGAGGGGCAGTGATCGGGCAAGATTCTGGCGCTCAATGGACTCGATGGACTGGATGGACTCAGTGGACTTGGTGGTGGGCCCAAGTCATGTAGGGGCACACGGCGTGTGCCC
>DATKYA010000178.1:0-4538 GCA_035528775.1 Planctomycetota bacterium
GGCATCGCCGGCCGCGAGAGCAAGGTGGTCAACATGACAGGCCAGCCCGGCGAGATCATCCGCGTGGCGCTCGTGCTCGACTGCCTCGCGTCGTGGGGCCGCGGCTGCGATTTCCAGGTCGACTGGCCCACCGGCAAGATGTTCTCCGATCCCACGCGGTCGTATCCGTTCGCGTTGAAATGATGGCGTGCGAGAAGCCGACGTGATGTAGGGGCAGGTCGAGCGGCGGGCCGTCTTCGTACGACCGCTGCGGTCGTCGCGAGTCTGCCTGACCTTCGGCAGCACAAGGAGCCTGCACATGCGAAGAATCATCTGCATTCCGGTATTGCTTGCGGTGGCGGCGTTCAGCGGGGCCGAGGCCCGCGAAGGCTTCAGCGAAGTGCAGGCCGTGCCTCCGCCCGGCAAGGTCGCGGTGGACGGCGACCTGAAGGACTGGGACGTCTCCGGCAGCATCGAAACGTTTTACGACGAATCGCTGCTGCCCAACTTCTCGGCGAAGCTTGCGTTCATGCACGACGCCGGCGCGCTGTATATCGCGGCTGACTTCGTGGACGACACGCCAATGGTGAACGTCCACGACCCGCGCGTCGAGCCAAACAACGGCTGGGCCGGCGACTGCCTGCAGGTCCGCCTCTGCAGCGATCCCGCCGAGAAGTACCCCCTCGTGGCCGACACCAACTTCCAGAAAGGCAGCACCAGGATCTGCCACCTCACAATGTGGTTCTTCACGCCGCGCAACGAGCCGGTGCTCGACATCCGCTACAGCATGGCGTACAGCGGCGTGAAAACGCTGATCGGCGGCGAGTCGGGCCTGGCGTTTCGCAAGCGCCCGGACGGCAAGGGCTACGTGCTCGAGGGCAGGATTCCGTGGGAACTGCTGAACGCGAAGGACAATCCGCCCAAGCCGGGCGACGCGATCACCCTCACCGCGCAGCCGCTGTGGGGCAGCGCCGACGGCAGGCAGCACAAGATCACGTTCAACGAGATCGTGCGGCAGTCGGGTTTCGCCTACCAGAACACGCAGTCGTGGGGGCGGGCAATACTCTCGAAGACCGGCAACATCCCCCTCGCGAAGCGCCCGCTCAGCCAGCAGCAGAAGAAGGCGCCCCTCACCATGAAGCTCAACCTGCCCGACGCCCAGGCGAAGGTGGTCACCGCGATGCTGTTCGACGCCGGCGGCAAGTCCGTGCGGACGCTGCCCGCGACGGTCCGCGAGGAGGAAGACCGCTCGCCTGCTTTCGAGCTGGCGTGGGATGGCCTCGATGATCGCGGCCGCCCGCTGCCCCCGGGCCGCTACACCGCGAAGATCCTCACGCACCGCGGCACCGGGCAGAAGTTCATCTGCTCGCTGCACAACAGCGGCAACCCGCCGTGGAAGGTGGATGACGGCACCGGCGCGTGGGGAGGCGATTGGGACGATCCCGTCGCCGCCGCATTCGACGGCGAGCGCGTCTACCTCGGCTGGGGATTCTGCGAAGGCGGCTGGACGCAGATCTGCCTCGACCAGAAGCTCACCGCCGATGCCAACATCCGCAAAATCTGGGGCTCGGGCCTCGGCAGCACCGACGTGCTCTGGGGGCTGACCGCTCTCGCGGTGAACGCCGACTACGTCTTTCTCGCTCGCGACGGCAAGTTCCACGGCAGCAACCCGGAGACGATCCACGCTGGCGTGACTATCGTGAACCGCAAGGACGGCTCGCCGACGAACCTCCCGTTCGGCGGGCAGGGCGGCTCGCGATTCCTGATCATGACCGAGTATCCATCGAAGCTCGTCCCTCCGGTGAAGCCGCTGTTCGAGCTGCGCAAGACGAACAGCTTCGGGCCGCACAACCAGGACCTGAACCTGATCGGCATCGCTGTGAGCGGCGATATCGTCTACGGCTCGCTCGTGCTCGAGAACAAGGTCGTGGCGTTCAACTGGAAGACCGGCGAGAAGGCCGGCGAGATCGCGGTGCAGCGTCCCGCCGGAATCCAGGTGCGGCCCGACGGCAAGCTCGTGGCCGCAGCCGGCACCGAAATCATCGAGCTGGATCCGGAGCTGAAGTCGTCGCGCTCCATCGCTAAGGGCGTACTCGACGCGGGATACGGCCTGGCACTCGACAAGGCGGGCAACATCTACGTTGCCGACCAGGGCGCCGCCATGCAGGTCAAGGTGTTCTCGCCGCAGGGCAAGTTGCTGCGCACCGTCGGCAAGAAAGGCGGCCGACCCTGGATCGGCAAGTACGACCGCGACGGCATGCTCATGCCGCGCGGGATCACCGTCGACGCCGAAGGCAAGCTGTGGGTGGCCGAGAAGGACAACAGCCCGCGCCGCGTGAGCGTATGGTCTGCCGGCGGCAAGCTCGTCGCCGACTTCCACGGCCCGAGCTGTCCGCAGAACGACCGCCAGGCCGACCTCGAGCATCCCGAACTCGTCAACGTCGCCAACGTGCTCTACAAGGTCGATTACGCCACCGGCAAAGCCGAGTGCGTTTCCACGCCCTGGCGCCCGTTCGTTTACGGGTGGACACCGGTCTATGGCTACCGGCTGGCGAGCTGCTACTCCTTCCAGTCGTACAAGGGGCAGAGGTACGCCTGGCTTCGCGGCACCGATGGGATGACCATGATCCTCCGCTTCGACGGCTACGAGCTGAAGCCCATCGCCTCCTACGGCTACGGCCACGGCGTGCCGCTCAAGGAGCCGGGTAGCGTGGGCCTGGCCAAGGACCCGCGCGAGATACTTCCCGACGAGTTCGCCAAGTTCTGTTTCTTCGACCAGAATATCAATGGCAATCTGATGGAAATGAAACGCCCCATGCACCGCTGGGTCGACCGCAACGGCGACGCCCTGCTGCAGGGGGATGAGCTCACTGTGTGGGTTCCCGGGTGGGAGCCCGGCGCACCCCGCTTCGTGGCGCAGTTTGTGGACAAGGACCTCACCATCTGGGCGCGATGGCAGGAGGCCGTCTTCCGCGTGCCCGTGGAGTCGTGGACGAAAGACGGCGTGCCGATCTACCCGGATGTGCCCACCGTGAAGCCGCTGTTCCTGGCGCGCGACCGCAACATCTACGACATGACGGTCGACACGGAAGCGAAACGCATCTACACCTTCTACCAGGAGAACGGCGACATCACGAAACGAGGCGAATACGCTTCCATGATCTGCTACGACTACAGCGGCAACGTTCTCTGGGAATACTCGCTCGTGTGGCCGTGCTTCGCACTCGACTCTCCTTTCTGGAAGCCCGGATACCTCATCGGCACGGGCGTCTTCATGGGATTAGTGAAGCTCGACAGCGGCATTAAGCTCCTCATGACCAACGGCTACTACGGCGACTACCACTGCATCACCACCGATGGGCTCTGGGTGGACCATTTCTGCAAGGATAACCGCCTGGGCTCGCCCGCCGATGCCGACACCAACTACATCGAGAACTTCACCGGTCACTTCTATCGCAACAAGGACAATGGGAAGATCTACCTCATCGGCGGCGACACCGACGGCCGAATCTGGGAAATCACCGGGCTCGACACCATCCGCATCGCTCAGGCAACGGTGGCAATCAGCCCCGCTGACAACGCGCTCGCGGCGGAAGCCGCCAAGTTGAAGAGCACGGGCGCCACCCGCGTTTCCGATCTCGTGTTGCGCAAGGCCGGCAAGATCGCCGTCGACGGGCAACTCGGCGACTGGGCGATGGACAAGGCATACGCGCTGGACGCGGGCGCCGGCCGCACCGCGAAGATCGCCATCGCCTACGACGACACCGACCTCTACGCCGCGTTCGAGGTGGCCGATGCCTCACCGATGCGCAACCAGGGCGGCGACTGGTCGCTGCTCTTCAAGACGGGCGACGCGTGCGACGTCATGCTCGCCGCCGATCCCGCCGCCGATCCGCAACGCAAGGCCGCAGCCGCCGGCGACCTGCGCCTGCTGTTCTCCGTCCTGCAGGACAAGCCGGCGTGCGTGCTGTATGATTCGAAGGTGCGAGCCGGTGAGAAAGCGCCCAAAACCTACACCTCGCCAACCGGCCAGGAAACCTTCGAGCGCGTCACCGTGCTCGACGTTGCACAGGTGGTGATCCAGCGCACGGACAAAGGCTACGTGCTCGAAGCCACCGTGCCGTTGACCGCGATCGGCTTCTCCCCGAAACCAGGCGTGAAGACCAAGGCCGACCTCGGCGTGCTCTTCTCCAACGACGGCGGCGGGCGGACCGTCCGCCGCGCCTACGTGGCAAACCAGGACACCTTGATCGTTGAGGACGTGCCCTCCGAAGCGCGGCTGCAGCCCGCCAACTGGGCCGCCCTGGTGGTGGAATGAGGGCGCCGAAATGAAAAACTCACTGCTGCATGTCCTGTTGCTGGCGCTCGTCCCCTGCATCGCCGCCGCATCCGAGATCGTGCCCGCCGGCGTGATCGGCAACAGCGGCATCGAAAGCAACACGCTCATCCGCGCCGGAGCCGCCGAAACCGAAGGCGGCGTGTACCTCGATAGCGCCCTCACCGTCTGGTTCTCCGGCGGCGACCGCATCATCAACGCGACGCTCGACGGCCGGCTGATC
>DATKYA010000179.1:0-10125 GCA_035528775.1 Planctomycetota bacterium
CGTCGGTGCAGCCGTGGATGGTGAAGCCGGAGGCGATGGCGGCGCCATCGGATTTGCGTACGAGATCGCAGCGAAACGTGAGCTGCACCTTTTTCACGGACGCGATCCACGTCTTGACGAGGATGGTGTCGCCGTAGGCGATCGGGGCGAGATAGCGGCAATAGGCTCGAGCCACGGGCAGGCGCACGCCGTCGGCCTTCAGATCGGTGAACGATAGCCCCGCCGACCGTAGCAACTCGGTGCGGCCGACTTCGAAATACACGTAGTGATTGGAAAAATAGACGGCGCCGGCGGCGGCGGTCTCCTTGTAGCGGACGGGGAATTCGGCGGCGGTGACGGCGGCGGGGCCGGGGCCGTCGGGATCGGGGAAATCTTCGGGCTTCTCCAGCACGCTCACGCGTTCGACGCGCTCGCCGGCAAGCCGGGCGATGTCGTCGGGAATGGGCTGGACGCCGTCGCGCCCGGCGGCCATGAGCACATGAGTGGTGCGGAACTGGGCGAGCAGCTCGCCCTGGCGGGTGATTTCGTGCTCGAAATACGCGCGCTTGGGAGCCGCCGCCGCGAATACGGTGGTGATGGTGACGGCGTCGTCGTAGCGGGCGGGCCTGATGAACCTGCCGAACGATTCGGCCACCATCGTGCGGATGCCGGCCTGCTCGTAGCCGAGCCACGGGACGTTGTACTTGCGGTAGAACTCGCCCATGTTGGCTTCGACCCAGCCGAGGTAGTTTGCGTAGTAGACGTGGTCGCCGGCAAGCTCGGCGTAGCGCACGCGGATGGTGCTTGAAACGGTGGTCATGGACATGCGGGTGTTCCTTTGGAGCAATCAAGATGTAGTTTTGACACGAAGGCACGAAGACACGAAGGGACACGAAGAGGCAGGATTGAGATGATGGGGGAGATGGTTCAGACGTCTTTCATCCCTTCATGCCGCTGTCACCCTTCGTGTAACTTCGTGCCTTCGTGTCTTCGTGTCGAGAGGAATTGCCTTCAGGCTGGGTGGGCATTGCGGTCCGCTCCATGAATTCCGAAATCGGACTTCAGAAACGCCGCCGTGTCGCGAGCAGCCCGGTAAGCCCGATGCCGAGCAGGGTGAGGGTGGCAGGCTCGGGGACGACGTTGATGACGAGGGGCGGGCCGTAATCAACCTCCATGGCCATGCCCATCGCGTCTCCCAGGAAGGTGTCGAAGTCTTTGCCGGCGAAGTCGACGATGATCTGGCCCGTCGCATCAACCTGCAAGTGGAATCTCGCAAGAGGAAGATCGCCGGTCAATACTCCTTCGAGAAGCATGCCGGAGCACCAATCGGGGCCGGAGGGCATGTCGGGCCACGGCCATGGCCCAATCGGCGGAAACCATGGGTTCGGGGGCGGAAATGGGTAAACCTCGGCCGTCCCGACGAATCTGCCCGGGCCGGAGCACTCAAGATACAACTGGAACCCGGCAAGCCCAAGCGACGGATCGTCGGGGATGCCCGTCACGTACGCCCCGATGGTGATTTCCTCGCCAGGCAGCGCGGTGAGCGGGCCGAGGATGCCCATTGAGCCGGGGGTAACGTCCCATTGGGCGAGGTACATGGTCACCGCGGGGGCGGAACAGCAGAACAGGACCAGCGTGATGATTGCAGCGAGAGAGATGCGGATCGCTTTCATTGAGGGACCTCCTTGTTCTTGTGAAGCCGGCAGGTGTCGAGCGCGAGTGCCAGAGCACGAGGAAGAGATGGATGGGAGGGAAGCTTTTTTCAGCCCTTCATCTCATCATCATCATCCTCTTCTTCGTGCCCTTTGTACCTTCGTATCTTCGTGGCCTTCTTCATGCTTTTCCCCCCGTAAAACAAGGCAAGCCCCACACCACGATAGTGCGGGGCTTGCGATCAGGAATTCAGGTCCTGGACGTAGTACTTACTTGCGGCGACGGAGTCCGAGGAGGCCGACGAGCCCGACACCGAGGAGGGTGAGGGTCGCAGGCTCGGGGACCACATTGATGACGAGAGCATCGCCCCAGGTAACCTCCACCACATTGCCTTCTGCATCGCCGAGGAAGCTGTCGAAGTTCTTGCTAGCCAGGTCGACGGTGATCTGTCCGAGAGCGTCAGCTTTCAGGTCGAAGGTTGCCATATCGCCACTACCGCTGAGTGCGCCAGTCAGAAGTATGCCGGTGCAGTAATCATCGCCAGCGGGCATGTCCAGCCACACGTAGCCGGTTTTGAACCAATCCCCGAGGTGATCCGGCTGCGGAGTCGGCCGCTGCGGCGTGACCTCGTCGACCGGTCTGGACAGGAACGTACCAGGGCCGGTGCTCTCGAGGTAGAGCTGGAAGCCCACGAGGCCGACGGCGTCCGCCACGTACACGCCGATGGTGATCGTATCACCGGCCATTACATCAACCGGACCGAGCGTGCCCATTCCTCCATCGACCACAGCAAGATACACGGTGACGGCGGAGGCGGAACCGCAGAAGAGAACCAACGCGAGAACTACTGCAACGCCGATGTAAGCCTTTCTCATTCTAAATCTCCTTTTACGTGCCAATCTTTACAGCCAGCCCTATCGAAGTCAGACCCAAAAAAACCGTGCGTCCAAGACCTCAAACGATTACCTGTGTTTGTTGCTTCACCCCCCTTCGTGGGAAAGCAGATCCTTTAACCGTGTGGGAGTTCTAAGCCCAGATAGATCAGAAACAGCTAGAACTACTGCAAACCGTGTGCCAAATGCGGCGGAGCTTGCAGATTTTTCCGATACCGAGTTGTAAGTTGTTGGGGTTCAACACCTTACGGCTGAAGCAATCATCGGGTTCGGATTGCGGTCAGAATCGCCCAAGATGAACCGCGTTGCCAAAACTAAACATGTTTTCAGGACAAAACGGGTCAAAATCGCCCGAAGTCCTTGATTCGCAATGACTTACGCAGTGTTGCGTTATTTGGACGCGATGTTCAGCCAAACCAACGCTTCCGGCCGATCTGGAAGATGGAAGGCGATCCGTCCACAACCTTTCCGTTGTCATCCCTGTCAAAGAACTGCCGTTCCCTAATGCAAAAAGCGTGCCATTTTCACGGGAATACGACTCAGGGGAGGTCGGACGAGTCGCAAGTGCTTGCGTAACAAGGAATTAGGAATGACAGGATCATCGGCGGACGATGTGGCTGGCGGTGTGAGGAGGACGGGTACAGTTGCCCTGAATGGACATGAAAAAGGCGAAAAACGGGCTGATTTCGCCGTAAGTCGTTTTGCCACAATCACTTACGGCGTGTTGCCTTTGATGGACATGATGTCCAACGAAAGAATCGTTTTTCGCCGATTTCACGCGATCATGAGTCGGATTCGGGCGAAGATGATGGAACCGGGGTGACTTCGACCTTGGGTGGCGGGCCCGATGGAAGGGTGATCTCCAGCTCCGAGGTGGGCACTTGGCCCGGCGGCCTGATCACTCCGGCTGATACGACGAACCGCAATGCATCGTCGATCGCCATCGGGAGCGGAATGAGGTCCGATTCCGGCACCAGGATCGTATAGCCGGTAAAGGGGGTGGGGGAGCTGGGGACAAAAATCCCGACCATGCGGCGGCCATCGGGCGTTCTGACATCCTTGAGGCCGCTGCTGGTTACGAACCCGATCGAGTACATGCCCTTGCGGGGATACTCTACGGCCACCACGCTCCGGAACAGCTGCGATTTCTTGCTGAGGAAGAAATCGGTGACCTGCCGCAGGGGGTTGTAAACAACGCCGATAACCGGCATGCGGGTGAGCCATGTTTCGACGGCGCTGAAGATGCGGCTGCCGATCAGGCTGGAAAGCAGCAGGCCCGACGCGAGCACCGCAACCACTATGATGAGGAATGCGACGATTCCTCCCGAGACGGTGAGCCACGTCGACTCCTGCCAATGCAGCACTTTCACCGTCTGATCGACGATGGCCCTGCCCAGCGAATTGTTTGCGTATTGCCAGACCTTGTAGAAGACGAAAATGGTGAGCAGCGTCGGCAGAACGCCGGTCAAGCCCGAAACAAGATGCCTGCGAAACGTGTTTTTGGTCATATGAATGCGAATGCCCCGCTGCCGGCTGCGGCTCGGATGCAGCGATTTTGCGGGGCGACTATATATGGAAACAAATGCGGCGCGCGTGACTGCATCAATCAGAGCTTCTCGAGTATCATGGCGGTTTCACCGCAATCGGGAAATTTCGTGCACTTGACGCATTCCGACCATACTTTGTGCGGAAGAACGTCCTTGCTCACTTCCCTGAACCCGAGCCGCTGGAAGTATAGCGGAATGTAGGTGAGAACGAAGATCCTTGCGATGCCAAGGCCCTTGGCTTCGGCGATGCAGCGGCGCACAAGAGCCGTGCCGATCCCTTTCCCGCGCGACGAGCCGTCCACGATCACCGAGCGGATTTCCGCCATGTCGTCCCACGTCATGTGAAGGGCGCAGCAGCCGACGACCCGCCCGTCGTCCTCGCACATGTGGAAGTCGCGAATGGTCTCATAGATGTCGCTGAGCGACCTAGCCAGCATCTCGCTCTTCTGGGCCGACTGGCCGATCAGGTGGTAGATCGGCTTGGCATCGGCCACCACCGCCTTGCGCAAGCGAGCCTGTGGCTTGGATTTTGACCCGGGCATGGATGCCTTTCACAGCTCGATTGCCAAGACGGCGTGAACGTTCTCGATCCCGCGCACGTCATCCAGCATGCGAGGCGATGGCTTCGCGTCGAGATTCAGCACGGTGAGTGCATCGCCGCCGGCCTGCTTGCGGCCGAATGTCATGGAGGAGATGTTGACCCCGCCGGTGCCCATGGCCCGGCCGATATCGCCGATCAGGCCCGGCCGGTCCTGGTTGTAGATCACCAGCAGCGTATCGCGGGGAATGACCTCCACGTGGTAGCCGTTGATGCTGACGACGCGCGGGTCGCTCTTGCCGAACAGCGTGCCTTCGACGGCCTGCATGCCCTGGTCGGTGATCATCTTCGCCTGGATGGTGGTGGTGAAATCGCCGAAGGTGGTGCTGCGGGATTCGACGATGCTGATGCCACGCTCCTCGGCGAGCACGGGGGCATTTACCAGGTTCACGTTTTCCTCGAGCACCGGCTTCAGCAGCCCGGCGGTGAGGCTTCGTGTGACCGGCGTGACGTTCATCTTGGCGAGGTCGCCCGTATAACAAACCTCGACGGTCTTGAGCTGGCCTTCGCCCAGTTGCCGCAGGAGGCTGCCCATCTTCTCGGCAAGCGCAAGGTAGGGCTGGAGCGCCTTGACTTCCTGGACGTCGACTGCGGGCAGGTTGACGGCAAACCGGACGCCGCGGCCCATCAAGGCGTCCACGAGCTGCCCGGCGGCATCGATCGATACGGTGATCTGGGCCTCCTCGGTAGACGCCCCAAGATGCGGCGTGGCAACGACTTGCGGCAGGTCGGCCAACCGGCGGTTCGTGGGCGGTTCAGAGCTGAAAACGTCGACGGCCGCTCCGGCCACGTGGCCCGACTGAATGGCGTCGGCGAGGGCGTCTTCGTCGATGATTCCGCCGCGGGCGCAGTTGATGAGCCGCACGCCCTTCTTCATTTTCGCGATCTGCTCGGCGCCGATCAGGCCGCGCGTTTCGGCCGTTATCGGCGTGTGAACGGTAATGAAGTCGACCCGCGGCCATATCGCATCGAGGCTGGCCAGCTCGATGCCGAGCTGCGCAGCACGATCGGGCGAGATGTACGGGTCATACGCGACCACCTTCATCTCGAAGGCCAACGCCCGCTTCGCCACTTCAAGGCCGATCCGGCCCAGGCCGATGATCCCGAGCGTCTTGCCCGAAAGCTGCGTGCCGGTGAAGCTCTTGCGGTCCCATTCGCCGCGCTTGATGGACGCATACGCCTGCGGAATATTCCGCGACAAAGCCAGCATCATCGCCCACGTGTGCTCGGCGGTGGATGTGGTGTTGCCGCCGGGGGTGTTCATCACGATGATGCCCTTGCGGCTGGCGGCCTTCACGTCCACGTTGTCCACGCCGACGCCCGCCCGGGCTACGGCTTTCAGCTTCGATGCCCGCTCGAGGACATCCGCCGTCAGCTTCGTGCCGCTGCGGATGATGATGCCATCGTACTCGCCGATGATCGATTTCAGCTCGTCGGCGGGCAGCCCCGGCTTGTTGTCCACCTTGATCTCGGGCTCGGCCGTCAGGATCTTTACGGCTACGTCCGGAAGTTTGTCGGAAATGAGAACTCTCATCGTTCCTTACCCCTGGTATCTGAATCAGTGTGGCATGAGGGTTGTGAACTTGTTGTCCGTGTTTTCCTGCTCCCTGTTCCTTGTTCTTTGTTCCTTGCTCCTTGCTCTTTGTGCCCCTTCCCCCCGCATAAATGACGGGGCTACCACCCGCCGAAGACGGCGGGAAAGCCCCGTGAACGGGGCTGGCCAGGAATTCGCACCCCCAATCAGCTTGTCGCAGATCGGGAGGTCTGCGAGGTAATCCCCCGTCCTCAGCCCCCTTCAGGGGGGTTGCCGGCGGCTCCGGCCGCCGGTACTAGCACCGTCGTTTACGGTTAGTTTACGGCGGTGCGACCGCGCAAGCACTCCCCCATGAAGATCGAAACACAACAGGTTGCGGCGGAACGAACAAGGATGACGAACGCGCCTACGCCTTTCGGAGCAGCGCTTCCTGTGCGGCTCGAAGGCCGGAGCCGATCTCGAACTTGTGGCCCATTTCCACCAGCACGCGCTCGAGGGCGGAAATGATGATGACAACGTCGGAATCGTCCACATAGCCCATGTTGCTGATGCGGATAACCTTGCCCTTGGCCTGATCCTGGCCGCCGGCGATGGTAATGCCGTAGTCGCTGCGGAGCTTCTTGACGACGGCCTCGCCGTCGACGCCTTCGGGCACGCGCACGGCGGTGACGCAATCAGCGGGCGGATCCGCAAACAGTTTCAGGCCCATGGCCTTCACGGCGGCCCGGGTGGCCTGCGCGAGGCGGGCGTGGTCTTTCCAGAGCTGCTCGATGCCGCGCTGCTTCATCAACTCGAGGCTCTTCTTCAGGCCGACCATGAGCGTCACGGCAGGTGTCCACGGGTTATCGAACGTTGCGATATTCTTTCTGGCCTTCTTGAGGTCGAAGTAGAACGCAGCGGGCCTGCGGGCGTCGATCGCTTTCCACGCCTTCGGGCTAACAGTGATGAACGCAAGGCCCGGCGGCAGCATCAGCGCCTTCTGCGAGCCGACCACCAGCATGTCGATGCCCCAGGCGTCGGTTTCCATCGGAATCGCCCCGACCGACGAGATGCCGTCGCACACCAGCAGCGCGTTGGTCTCCTTCACGATCGACCCGATGGCGGTCATATCGGTGACTACGCCGGTCGACGTTTCAACCAGCGTGGTATAGACGGCCACGATGTCGGGGTTGGCCTTGAGCTGCTTGCGGATCTCCTCGGGGTCGACGGGCTTGCCCCATTCGACATTGATGACGATGGGCTTGGCGCCGAACGCATTGCAGAGGTTCACCCAGCGCTCGCCGAACTTGCCGCCCTGCACCACCAGCGTCTTGTCGCCCGGGCTGACTACGTTCACCACCGCCGATTCCATCGCTCCGGTGCCCGACGACGTCATCGTGTAGACGTCATCCTTCGTGCGGAAGACAGTTTTCAGGTCTTCCAGCACTTCCTGGTGCATCTTGCGGTATGCGGCGGTGCGGTGATGGAACACCGGCTTCGCCATCTCGAGCAGCACTTCCGGGGGGACTGGCGTGGGCCCTGGTGCGAGCAGATACTCCTTGCGCATGGGATGACCTTTTCTAACTGAATGACTCCTGGCTGTTCAGGCATTGGGCTTCCGGGCTTGGGGCGGTTTCGATCCCCAGGGCCGGGAGTTCAGCGCCGGAAAGTCATCAAAGTTCAGCCACGGCGCACCTTTGTTGCCGGACTCATGATTATACCAGAGAGGACGGGTGATTCAACCCAAATCCGGCAGTCGGAATCCGGCGGGGTCCGCAAACGACTTGTGGGCGCGAGTAGGGGCGGGCTTGCGGCGTCCCAGGAATAAGAGCGAATCGAAATGCTTCCGTCGATCGCAATCCGACCGAACACCTGGGACACCGCAATCGCCCGCCCCTACCTCTGCGGCGTTCGGCCTTGCGCGCCCACAAATCTTTTGCGGGCCCATCCGGCCTGTGCGGCAACGGAATATGGTTCCCAGCGCACTCAGCATCGCAGTTCGCGGGCATTGCCCGCTTCCTTTTTCCTTGTTCGCTGCTGCCTGTTCCCTCCTCTCTGTTCCTCTTCTTTCTTCCTGGCGATTTCGGTCTGATGCCTGGCGGACCACGCCATCGGCCCTTTCCACAAGCGGATTCTCTGCACTGGAATCCCTGCCGTCCGAAACTAGAGGTGAATCCCTGATAGTGAAACCAGGCCCTGAGCGCCCGGCGTTGCGAGCAAACGCGGGTGCCGGCTCGTGGCCGCTGTGCCGAGACTGATCGCCATGTTCCGCAAGGTATCCGAAAAAGAGCTGATCTTCTTCACCTCGCAACTCGCGTTGTTGATGGAAACAGGCTGCAGCCTCACCGATACGCTGACCGCGATCGAGTCGCAGCTCACCAACAAGACGCTGCAGCAGGCCGTGCACGGCGCGAACCTCGACGTTCAGAGCGGCAAAATGTTGTCAACCGCACTGGGCAAGTATCCGAAGATATTCTCAATAGTTTACATCAGCATGGTCCGCGCCGGCGAGATGGGTGGGTTCCTGGTGGAAATGCTCCAGCGGCTTATCCAGATTCTCAAGCTGAAGCATGGCCTCGCCACAAAGGTCAAGTCGGCAATGGCATACCCGGTGGTGCTGACGCTGATGTCGGTGAGCGTAGTCATTTTCATGATGACGTTCGTGCTGCCGAGGTTTGCGGCGCTCTTTGAAGGCAAGGAAGCGGTGTTGCCGATCACCACGCGGATACTCATCGCGCTCGCCAACGTGATGGTCGGCTACTGGTGGGCGATCCTGATCGGGCTGGTGGCGCTGCTGGTGGGCGCGGTGTACCTGGGGCGGTCGGAAGCCGGGAAGCTGCTGATCCAGCGGCTGATCATCAGGATGCCGCTGGTCGGCCCGGTGTGCAGGTTGCTGTATGCATCGCGGCTGCTGCGGACGCTCGGCGTGATGCTGGAAAGCGGCATCCCGCTGCTCGATGGCGTCGGCGTGACGCGCGGCACCGTGGGCAACTGCGAGTATGCATCCTTCCTCGATGGGGTCGAGCAGAGCGTGAAGGAAGGCCGCAACCTCTCCGAGCCCTTCTCGCACAGCACGCTGTTTGCCCCGGCCGTGAGACAAATGATCCACACGGCCGAGATGACCGGCAACTCGGGCACTGTGATGCTCAAGCTTTCGGACCATTACGACGAGGAGGTGGACGTTCGCCTGAAAGGGCTGACGTCGCTGCTGGAGCCGATGATCGTGGTGGTGATGGGATCGGTGGTGGGATTCATCGCGATGTCGCTGTTCCTGCCGCTGTTCAAGATATCTCGCGGAATGTAGGCGGGCGAAGAGGGGTGCAGGCTGCAGGCTACAGGCTACAGGATCCTTGGATGCGAGGTTCTCGATAGACCGCAGGTCGTCCGAACCAGGCATGTTTCCGGGGATGTTTCAAAACCTGAAGCCTGCAGCCTGTAGCCTAGACCAAAATGTGCCCTCGTCTCAGGGTTCCTTGTGTCTGATCATTGGGTGGCTGTAGCAGAGAAAAGGAGATTGTCAATGGCTGAGTGCAAACGTGCGGCACGCCGGTTCGATGCAAGACGGGCATTCACGCTCGTCGAGCTGCTGATCGTGGTCATCATCATCGGGATCCTGGCGGCGGTGGCGATCCCGCAGTTCGGCGATTCGGCAACCGATGCGAAGAAGGCCTCGCTGGATGCCAACCTCACGTCGATGCGGAGCGCCATCGAGCTCTACTACCATCAGCATGGAAGCACCTACCCGGGCACGATCCAGAAGCACAAGGCGGGAGCTGCCGATCCGGCGGCGCACGCGTCGACCGAGGATGCATTTGCCAAGCAGCTCGCCTGCTATTCCGATGCCACGGGCAACACCGCGGATACGCGTGATACCACGAACTATCCGTACGGCCCATATCTGCGGCGTGGACTTCCGAAGAACCCGCTGCCAACCACCGGTGC
>DATKYA010000180.1:0-5544 GCA_035528775.1 Planctomycetota bacterium
GCGCCGCCGGCTGGATGCAGATGTCGACCCCGCCGACGTCGAAAACGTCTTTGCCGGCATCAAGCGCAAGGTCGTCGATCGGGCGTGCGAGGCCATCGAGGCAAGGCATGGCAAGGATCCCGCCGGGCTCGCGTGCGAGCAGGCATGGATCGCCGTGCAGGACTTCATGGCCGACGATTTCGCGGCCGGCGATCGGAACCTCGCCGGGCTGGCAGATGCGTTCGAGGCGTCGTTCGGCGTCAAGGTGCACGTCTTCCCGCTCTCCAAGCTCTCCTATCCGCAACTGCTGAATGCCCTCGTCGAGCGCGTGCCGCCCGAGATCAAGCACGACGTTGACGCCGAGACCGTCGAAGGCATGGTGCTGGAGATGATCGAGAAGGCCCTCGGCCGCACCATCGAGCAGTTCATCGACGTCCGATACGTCCCCGAGTTGCCCTTCGGGACCGTGAGCAACTGGCTGAAGGCGCAGGGCTACACGATGGCTCGCGAGGAGTGGGACGCGCTGACGGTGCCCGAGCTGCGGCATTCCGTCGAGGTGCAGGCACGGCTCGAGCACAATGAGCCGGTGGACGACGCCATCGAGACGTTTGTCGGGGCCGCGGTGAACGCATTCCTCGATTCTGCCATGTTCAGCGGCGAGCGGGGCTACGCGTCACTGGCGGCGTGGGCGAGCGGGCAGTTCTGCTTCAACATCCGCGAGTCGATTGACGCCGACCTCCGCAAGATCGCGGAGAAGCGCAAGGCCGACCTGCGGGCCGTGCTGGTAGAGGAGAAGACCGACGCCTACACCGCCGCGGCTGAAGATCCAGCCCAAGCCGCACGCGAGATGGTCAGCGAGGCGATCGATGCCTATCTGGAATCCGCCGGAGCCGACGACCTCGACGAGACACGCATCGCCGACTGGGCCGCGCGGGCCTTCCACCTCAGCCTCTCCCGCACTACCGTCGAGGAGCGCCTGGAATCGGGCGAGACCGCGGTGAGGGATTACGTGCTCGACACGGCCGCGGGCGCCTACGCGAAGCGGCCGATCGACAAGACCGCCGCCGACGTCGTCGCCGCCGTGCTCGCGTTGTGCACCTCCGCCGATTTCATTGAAGACTGGGACTACGCCCGCCTGGCGCAGTACGTCAAGCGAAGCAAGCTGCCGATCAACTTCGAGCCCTACGCCTTCCGCGACGAGAGCAGGGCAGCGATCGTGGCATACTTCGTCGATCTGGCGAAGGAAGGCTACAAGGAGCGGGCCGCGGAGGAAGTGGCGCCGAAGGTGGTGGCAAATGCCGCCTCCATCCAGATCGAATGCGAGCTTGCCGCCGAAGGCCGCAACTTCAACGCCCTTGCCGCACGGATGAACCAGAAGTTCAACCTCGGCATGCACCCGCTCGCACTCAGCCGGATGGACCGTGCCAGGCTGGACGAGTTCCTCCACGAGCAGGTCAGGGAGCGGTTTGCCCGTCGCGAGCGCGAGATCGGCCGGGGCGGTTTCACGCGCTCCATCGCTGTGCTCGTGCTCCACACGCTCGATACCCGCTGGAAGGACCACCTGCTCGCGATGGACCACCTGAAGGCAGGCATCGGCCTGCGCGGATACGCCGGGATCGACCCGAAGGATGCCTTCAAGAAGGACGGCTTCGACATGTTCATCAAGATGATCAACTCATCTCAGGATAGCATAGCGGACATGGCCCTGAAGGTGTATTTCAACCCGGAGGAATCGAGGCGTGTGGCCCGGCGGCGCACCACCGGCGAGCGGCTGGTGCACGATTCGGCAGAGTCGTTCGCCGCGGGGCAGCGGGCGGCAGCGGATTCGGCCGGCAAGGTAGACGCCCAGCCCGCGCCCCTCCGCGCCCAGAAAATGCCCGGCCGAAACGACCCCTGTCCCTGCGGCAAGAAAAAGCCCGACGGCACCCCGGTGAAATACAAGAACTGCTGCATGAAGAAATGAGGACCCACGAACGGTGAGCGGTGAACGATGAGCGGGGATGATGCCTCGCTCGTCGTTCATCGTTCATCGTTCATCATTCAGCCAATGCTCCTCCTCGATCTCCTCTACCTGTCGGCGCTGGGCGTGGCGTCGCCATACTGCGCGTACAAGCTGCTCACGCAGCGCAAGATCCGCGCCGGCCTGAAGGAGAAGCTGGGCTTCGTGCCGCCGCGGCAGGACCAGCGGCCCTGCGTGTGGTTCCACTGCGTATCGGTGGGCGAAGTGGGCCTGGCTCGCGAGCTGATCCGCCGGTTCGAGCAGCGCTTTCCCGCCATTGAACCCGTGATCTCCACCGGCACCGATACCGGCCGCTCTGCCGCGGAGAAGTCATTTCCCGGCCACACCATCTTCTACTATCCATTCGATTTCAGCCCGTGCGTCGGCAAGACGCTCCGTGCCATCAGGCCGCAGGCTATCGTGCTGATGGAGTGGGAGCTGTGGCCGAACCTCATTCTCATGGCCCGCCGTGCGGGCGTGCCCGTGATCATCGTCAACGGCCGCATCACCGAGAACAACTTCCGCCGGCTCAGTCGCGTCAGGTTCCTCGTCGAGCCGCTGCTGAACAGCCTGCACACCATCGCGGTGCAGGATACCGACTACGCCCGGCGCATCACCGCACTTGGCGCCGATCCCGCCAAGGTAGTCCTCACCGGCAACATGAAGTACGACACGGTCAAGACGAGCATCCCGCCGGACCATCCGGCGTACGCGGCGATCCGGAGTCTCCATGCACACCCGCTGCTGGTTGGCGGATGCACGTGGGCGGGCGAAGAAGAAGCCCTGCTGCGGATCTATGCGGATCTGAAGCGGTCGTGCCCTGGCCTCGGGCTGGTGCTCGCCCCCAAGCATGCCGAGCGGCTGGCCGAAGTGCGGCGCCTGATCGAGCGCGCCGGATTCGCACACGCCGAGCTTTCATCCTTGAAATTGCACACCATAAGTGACGAAAATAACAGGATTCCGCCAGACTGTGTGATCCTGGTCGATACGTTTGGCGAGTTGGACGCAGTGTACGCTGCGGCTGATATCGTCTTCGTGGGGAGAAGCCTCACGCAGCACGGCGGCCAGAACATGCTCGAGCCGGCCGCTCTCGGCAAGCCCGTGATCTTCGGGCCGTACACCGAGAACTTCAAGGAAGCTGCCGAACTCCTCCTGGCGGCGCGGGCAGCCATCAGGGTGAACTCCGAAGCCGAACTGCACCGGCAGGTCGCGGAGTTCATCGACAACCCCGACCCCTTCCTTCAAGCGGGTGCCGAAGGGCGAAAGGTGATCGAAGCGAAAAAAGGCACCACCGAGAGAAACATAGGGCTCTTGGAACATATCATTGCTTGATCCTGGCATTGCCCAGGAAAGGAGTAGCTGATGAGCAACCACAGGCACCTCTTCACATCGGAATCGGTGACAATGGGTCATCCGGACAAGGTAGCCGACCAGATCTCCGATGGAATCCTCGACGCTATCATTGCACAGGACAAGCGGGCGCACGTCGCGTGCGAGACCCTCGTCACCACCGGCCTTGTCATGGTCGCAGGCGAGATCACCACCGACTGCTACGTGCACATCCCCGACATCGTGCGCGACATCGTCAAGGAGATCGGGTACGTCGACCCCACCATCGGGTTCGACTGGGAGACGTGCGCCATCGTGACGAGCATCGACCGGCAGTCGCCCGACATCGCCCTCGGCGTGAACGAAACCACCTCCCAGAGCAAGGAGCAGGGCGCAGGCGACCAGGGCCTGATGTTTGGATTCGCCTGCAACGAGACACCCGAGTTCATGCCGATGCCCATCATGCTGGCCCATCGGCTCGTCGAGAAGCTCGCCGACTTCCGCCAGAACAACATTCTCCCCTACCTCCGCCCCGACGGCAAAAGCCAGGTGACCGTTGAGTATGACGGCGACACACCCCTGCGGGTTCACACCGTCGTCATTTCCACCCAGCACACGCCCGACGTTGAGCAGGCAACCATCCGAAAGGACATGATCGAGAAACTCATCCCGCAGGTGATCCCGAAGAACCTGCTCGACGACAAGACGATCTACCACATCAACCCGACCGGCAGGTTTGTCGTGGGTGGGCCGCATGGCGACACCGGCCTCACCGGCCGCAAGATCATCTGCGACACCTACGGCGGACGAGGCAGCCACGGCGGCGGAGCATTCTCGGGCAAGGATCCCTCCAAGGTCGACCGCTCGGCATCCTACGCCGCCCGCCATATCGCCAAGAACATCGTGGCTGCC
Organism: Planctomycetota bacterium; assembly: GCA_035528775.1. Lineage (GTDB taxonomy): Bacteria > Planctomycetota > PUPC01 > JABMSA01 > JABMSA01 > DATKYA01. Next base: position 4,220 of record DATKYA010000180.1, read on the forward strand.
GGTCTCGCCACCAAGTGCGAAGTCCAGATCTCCTATGCCATCGGCGTGGCAAAGCCCATTTCCCTCTACGTGTGCACCGAAGGCACGTCGAAGATCGACGAGCGCAAGATCGAGAAGCTCGTGCACGAGAACTGGGACCTCCGCCCCCGTGCCATCATCGACTATTACAACCTTCTGCGGCCCATCTACAAGGAAACCGCTCGCCACGGCCATTTCGGCCGCGAGAACAACACCAACTTCACCTGGGAACGCACCGAGAAGGCCGACGCGCTTCGCAAGGCAGCCGCGAAGCTGTAGAAAAAGCTGAAGTCCATCTCGGGATAATGGAATCTCACGGGGCGGTCGAGCGATGCTCGGCCGCCCTTCATCATGGGTACTTTCTGCCCGACGTGAAAGATCTCACGAAATTTCCCCGGCAGTCGGAATCCCATCTATCCGCTTGACACCGTGCGTCGAAATGGTATACTTGACCGTGCAGAACGCGGGACGGGTGCCCGCTTCATCGTGTGCGGCAGAGGGCCGCATAGTGACAGCGAAACCGAAAGGAGCCAGCCATGGTTGTCAACTGTTTGGGATGTGGCATCGCGCTGAATGTTCCTGATGAGGCGAAGGGGCGGCAAGTCCGCTGCACGGGCTGCGGGCACGTGTTTATGGTCCCCGTCGATGGTGCGGTACCGGCCGATGCCGCGCCGTTCCCGCAGCCTGCCGCGCCGTTCCCGCAGCCTCAGTTCGGGCCTGCCGCATTCCAGGGCGCGCCCGGGGCCTATCAACCGAGTTACGGCGATGAAGTCTACCAGGACAACTTCAACCTGCAGAACGTGCACCCGAATACCCGAGCCTACTGGTGCAGTTGGCGGCCTGAAACATTCTCCACAGCCGGAGCGATCCTGCTCGACATCTTCACGTGCAGCCTGTTTGGGCTGATCTACTACGGCCTGAAGTTCAGCGAGCTGCCGAAAGCCAGCCGCAACGACTTCACCGCCGGCAAGGCCATCGGGTTCATGTTCATTCCCATCTTCAACCTCTACTGGATGTTCAGATTCTGGCTGGGCCTGTGCGACAGGATCAACCTGCAGATTCGGCTGCGCGGGCGGACCGACCTCCTGCTATCGCGGGCACTCGCGAAGACGGTCTGCATATTGAGTGTCTTGCAGGGCGGCCTGCAGTTCATAGGCATGATTGTGTACTTTGGGATGTTTGGAGCGTTGGCCCTGGGAGGCAGGCAAGCCAACCCCGGAATGATGGTGTTCCCCTCCATGGTTTTTCTCGGTCTTCTGCAACTTTTGGGAACCGCGATTGTCCTCGCATATCTGGTCTGCCGCGAG
>DATKYA010000181.1:0-2099 GCA_035528775.1 Planctomycetota bacterium
CCATCCGCCCCTACGCCCGGAACCCACGCCTCAATGACAAGGCCGTCGATGCCGTGGCCGCCAGCCTGCAGGAGTACGGGTTCAGGCAGCCGATCGTCGTGGACGGCGAGGGTGTGATCATTGCCGGCCACACGCGCTGGAAGGCGGCCAAGAAGCTCGGCCTGGCGAAGGTGCCCGTGCACGTGGCGAAGGACTTGACGCCCGAGCAGGTGAAGGCTTACCGCCTGGCCGACAACCGCACGGGCGGCATCGCCGAGTGGGACTTCGAGATCCTGCCCGTCGAGCTGTCCGAACTGCAATCAGGCGGGTTCGATATGGCATTGTTGGGCTTCAAAGAGGAGGAGTTGGGCAAGTTGCTCAGCGAGGGTGCTGGCATCAGGGCCGGCCTGACCGACCCCGATGACGTGCCCGGGGCGCCCGACGCGGCCATTACGCAGCCAGGTGACCTCTGGATTCTTGGCGAGCACCGGCTGCTCTGCGGAGATAGTGCCCGCGTGGAGGACGTCAAGCGGCTGATGGCGGGGGTGATGGGCGACTTGGTGAACACCGATCCGCCCTACAATGTGCGCGTCGAGCCGCGTTCGAACAATGCCTGTGCGGCCGGGCTGTCGTCGTACGGCGACGCGACAGACCATCATCACCAGGCGATGGACGAGGCGATTCACGGGAAGCGCAAGGCGACGCACAAGAAGCTGCGTCCGAAGGATCGCCCGCTCGAGAACGACTTTGTCGGGGAGGAGGCCTTCCAGAAGTTGCTGCTCGCGTGGTTCGGGAACATGTCACGCGTGTTGAAGCCCGGCGGGGCATTTTACATATGGGGCGGCTACGCGAATCTGGGCAACTACCCGCCTGCTCTGAAGGCATCGGGGCTGTATTTCAGCTAGGCGATTATCTGGTCGAAACTGCACAGCGTTCTGACGAGGAAAGCTTTCTTGGGCGCCTTCGAGATCGCGTACTATGGCTGGGGGGAAGGGGCAGGACACAAGTTCTACGGGCCGAACAACATCCCGGATCTCTGGGCAATCAAGAAGATCCCGCCCCAACTGATGGAGCACCTCACGCAGAAGCCTGTCGAACTCGCGGTGCGTGCGCTTGAGTATTCGTCGGTTCCCGACGAGCGTGTCCTCGACTGGTTTGGCGGCAGCGGCTCCACACTCATCGCTGCCGAACAGACGGGACGGCGGGCGTACTTGATGGAGCTGGATGGGTGCTATTCGGACTTGACCGTCGACAGCTGGCAGCGGTTCACGGGGCGACAAGCGATCCTCGCTCGAACCGGCGAATCTCCGATTCCGATGAAGCCGCGGGAAAAGGATATGCGATAGGACGTGGCTGGGCGAAGCAAGGCTTGGCCAGGCCCGGGGTGGTCTGGCACGGCCGGGCAACGCGAGGCATGGCAGGCGTGGCAAGGCACGGCGAGGTCCGGTCCGGCTAGGTGGGGTGTGGTCGGGCAAGGCGTGGCAAGGATGGCTGGGCGGGGACTCGATATCCCCGCCCGGCCAATGATGCGAAACAAGCAGTGGTGATGAACCTTCTGAATGCTCGGGCGCTGATCCGCGCGGAATGCCGCGAAGTGGAACGCATCCTGCTCGCCAAGAACCAGGCGTACGGCAATTCGGCCCTGCAGCCGGTGAGGATCTTCTCGAAGGCTGATCCCATCGAGCAGATTCGCGTGCGCATTGATGACAAGCTCAGCCGGCTGGCTCGCGGGCAAGCGGGCGGTGAGGACGTGACGCTCGATCTGATCGGTTACCTGGTGTTGCTGCGTGTAGCGGAGAAGATGGCAACGAAGAACACCCCGGCCTGAACCGGGGTGTTGCGGAAAGGTGTGCTTCTTGGTGAACTCAGCTCGTCTTGTTCAATGCGAACTTGCCGCGATCGGTTTTGCGGAACCTGCTGGCCTCGCCCCTCTGCTTGATCTCGCGGAAGATGGCCGCGTAAAGGCTTGCGGCGGGCGTCTTGCCGGCGCGCGGCTGCCAGAGGCCTCGCTCGGTCGCCAGTTTGACGAGTTCGTGGCAGTTCATCGTGGCGTCGGCGCCGGCGTCCGCCAGGATCTGAATCGCGGCCGATACGAGGCCCATCCGCTTGCCGCCAGCCGC
>DATKYA010000182.1:0-3000 GCA_035528775.1 Planctomycetota bacterium
GACGGCGGCCTCGCGCATTTCCTGGAGGCGCGGATGGACGCCAGCTTCGGCACCACCCCGCTGGCCATGACGAGCGCCATCCGCCTGATGGAGCGCGGGCTGGTCGATCCCGGCAAGACGATCTCGCATCGCTTCCCGCTCGCGAAGATCCACGAGGCGCTCGACGTGATGGCGTCGCCGGACAGGAACAAGATCGTGATCAACCCATAGCCCCTTGCTAAGAAACTACCTCGAAACTGGTCGTTTGACCAAGGGGAATACCGGTCCTGTGTAGAGACGTGCCGGTGGCACGTCTCAGACGCCCCACCGGGGCGTCTCTACATTGACCCAAGGAGAAGAAAGCCACAAAGGCACAAAGGCCACGAAGGTCTCGAAAAAGAGGGGGGTTGATCAGATGATGAGAAGAACCCGCCAGTTCCTACTCGCCTCATCAGAATCTTTTTCTTCTTTGTGCCCTTTGTGTCCTTCGTAACTTTGTGGCCTTCTTCACCGGTTCTCGCGCAGTTTCCGCGCGGGATTGCCCACCATCACCGAGAATGGCTCCGATGCACGAATCCGGCGAGCGTTACGCCGGACGCGAACACCGTGCGGTCCTCGATCACCGCTCGCGGCCGAGTTCACACGGCGAGCTTCACCACCTGGCCCGTCACCATCGATTCGTTGGCCGCGCAGGCGATCGCGGTGGCTTTCAGGCCGTCTTCGTACGTGGCGAGGATGCCCTTGTTCTTCCCGGACTTCACCGAGTCGACGAACGCGCGGTCTTCGAGCGCGAAGACGTTGTTCTCGCCCGGGATGCTGATCTGCTCGCTGCCGGGGAGGAAGATCTTCACGCTGTGCTCCCAGCCGGTGTATTCGGCCTTGAAGTCGGTGCCGAACACCGTGAGCGTCACGCCGCCGCCGATTGAGGTGGAGCAGGATGAATAGAGATTGGCGGCCGCGCCGTTAGCGAAGGCGAGCTGCACCATCGACGCGTCTTCGATGGTGTAGAAGTCGGGCCGCTTGCGGCGGTCGCGAACCGCGATGGCGTAGACGTGCGTCACGTCGCCAAACAGGAACCGGGCGAGGTCGATCGTGTGGGTGGTCTGCTCGAGGAACTGCCCGCCCGACTTGTCCTTCTGCACCCACCAGCTCCAGATGCCGGTATACGCGGCTGGGCCGCCGCCGACCCATCCGCCGTGCATGATCACGGGCTTGTGGATTTTCAGCAGGTCGCGCACGCGCCGCAGCGACTGCCGGTAGCGGTTCATATAGCCGACGGATGTGATCAGGCCGTGCTTGTCCACGCCCTCCGCCACGCGCAGCGCGGTGGGCATGTCGATCGCGACCGGCTTCTCGATAAAGAAGGGAATGCGCCGCTGGATCACGAGGTCTTCGGCCGCACCGTGGGCGTAGGGCGGGAGCATGATGTAGACGGCGTCGGGCTTCGCCTTGTCGAGCATTTCCTTCGCGTCGGTGAACACCTCGCCCTTGCCGCCGACCTGCTGCTTGCGGGCCTCGGCGGTTTCGGGGTTGATGTCGCACCACGCGGCGAACTCCACGTCGGGGAAGTCCTTGAGTCCGTTCTCGAGGTGCCCGCGCACGATGCCGCCCGAACCGATGAAACCGAGTCGAATCTTCTTTGCCATCGATGATCTCCTGATGGAAAGGCGTGCGGCTTGCGGCCTGGGGCCTGCGGCTGAGGAATCCGTGTACGGCCCTGCCGGAAGCTTGGGAATTGCCGGAACATTCTAATGAACGGACGCAGAGGCTGCAAGAGGAAAACGAGCTGAAGGCTTGGGGCTTGGGGCCGCAAGTCCACTTGGTCCACTGAGTCCACTTGGTCCACTACATCAGGGAATCCTGCGCGGCGCCGCCCGCGCAGTGAACGCTGAGTTCCTCGGCAGGGCTTGACACGGCAGATGGTGGCCGGTAAGATGAGGACAGGGAGAAGATGATCCAGGAAATCCACCCATGCTCACTTGCAAGAACAAAACCCGATTAGCGGCAGCCGCCATCGCGCTGGTGCTGCTGACGCTGGCAGTGATCTGGTGGTCTGCGCGGCCGAATCCCGAATCGCCGAAGTGGTGGCTGCGGCAGGCGCTGCGGCACGCCCGCGAAGTGGGGGATAGGGATGAAATGTGGGTCACCATTCACTACGCGATCAAGCGGCATGCCGATAGGGGAGATTTCGCCGGCACCAAAGCCCTGATCCACGAACTGCGGTCTCGGCCTTTCATCCCAGCGGCGAGGCGATGGGCGGGTAATCTGCTGAGGCGAGTCGGCATAAGGATCGATTGGCTCCTCGTGCCGGACTACCTCGTGGAGCCGACCTTGCGCTGGGAAGGATGGGCCTATCAACTGCTGGCAGTTGCACAGGCGCGGGCGGGCGATATCAATGGAGCACAGGACACGGCCCGTTTGGCTACGCGAGACCGATACTTTCCTTTCTATGCAGAGGCGGAAATCGCACGAGCCCAAGTAAAGGCAGGCGATCTGGAGGCGGCAGCGGTCACCTGCCAATGGCCGCCTCGGCGTGGTGAAATTGCCATAGGGCATGAGAACGAGCAGCGCGTGAAGGCACGCGCTCTCGCTGCTCTTGGCTGCGCACTGGCAAAGAACGGTGACATGAAGGGCGCGGCAGCAGCGGCCACCGATGTAGGGATCGATTCCAGAATGGCAACGGGGTATGATACGGAAGCAATAGTCGAGATCGCTCTCGCTATTGCCGATGTGGGCCATCCGGACGTGGCGGAGCGGCTGCTGGACATCCCTGCCCCGCCGAATTGGTGCCGGCCGACGTACTACGGCCTTGCCTACCTCTTGCGGATGGCCGAAGGTCAATTTGCGCGCGGCGATTTCGAAGGTGGCAAAGTTACCCTGACGATAGCCGCAGGACGCCGGATGGTCTACACAAGCGTCCCCGATCCGTCCGGAGAAGCAAGAACTGAGGAGAAAGAGGAGCCCAACACGGCCAATATCCAATGGGACAAGATAGAAGCCTTGGTCAAGGCGGGAAAGCCG
>DATKYA010000183.1:0-16272 GCA_035528775.1 Planctomycetota bacterium
GCCGATGAACAGGCCGTCGCGCGAGAGGAACGAGCGGACACGCCGCTCGCTTCGCAGCATGTCCCGCCGCGTCAGTGCCACTACCGCGCATAGCACCGCCGTCACCGCCAACAGCCCGAGCAGAAAGTACAGCAGCGGCGACTTGCCGAACGCATGCACCGATGCCACGATCCCGGTGCGGACAAGCAGCGTGCCGAACACGCACAGCGCGAACGTCAGCGAAATCAGCACGTAGGTGGTGAGCCGGAACATCCCCTGCCGCCGCACCAGGACCATGCCGTGGATGGCGGCCGTCATCGACAGCCACGGCAGCAGCGACGCGTTCTCCACGGGATCCCACGCCCAGTAGCCGCCCCAGCCCAGCTCCACGTACGCCCATTCGGCTCCCAGGATGATGCCCACGGTCAGCGTTACCCAGGAGAAGATCGTCCACCGGCGGATGAGCCGCATCATCGACGCATCGAGGCCTCGCGCGATCAGCCCGCCCAGCATCAGCGCAAACGGGATCGTCGAACCAACGAATCCCACGTAGAGGGCCGGCGGATGCAGCAGCATCTCGGGCGTTCGAAGCAGTGGATTCAGCCCGGCGCCATCGGCCGGCATAAGCCCGGTTCGCGCGAACGGATCCGACACGTACACGATCAGGCCCGAGAAAAAGCTCATCACGAGCAGCAGGATCGCCGCAGCGGGAAGCACAGCCTTCGGCTGCGCCTTGTGCAGGCTGCGAACGGCAATCACCGAGAAGACGCACAGGAGCAGCGTCCACAGCAGCAGCGAGCCGCTCTGCCCGCCCCACGCCGCCGCCAGCAAATAGACCGTCGGCAGCGAGCGATCCGTGTATTCCGCGACGTATCTGATCTGGAAATCATGCCGGAGCAGGGATACGACCAGCGCGAGTGTTCCAGCCGCACAACCCGCCAAGGCCGCCTGCATCATCGCCAGCGGGAGACGGCCGCCGGCCCTGCGCACGAGCGAGCAGACCGCCGCAACCAGCCCGATGCTCGAGCACGCAAACGCCACCGCCAATGCAAACTGACCGAAATCCGCCATTGTTTCCCTTGGCAAACACCCCGGCGCGCATCACGTCTGCCTCAGTACACGCCCTTCTTCTTCTCGTACTTTGACGGGCACTTGAACATCAACTGATTCGCCACCAGCCGTTTTGCCGCTGGATCGTAGGAGCCTTGCACAACGAGATCGCTACCCGACTCGAAACTCGACGGCAGCACGCCGTGGTAGAACACCTGCAACGACGCCTTGCCGTCTGCAAGGGTAAACTCGGTATCGAGCGTTTTTGCGTCATGGTTCACCGATCCTGCCGCCACAATCCCCCGCACTCTCACCACGCCGGTCTTGCCGGTTTCCGCACGCTGCAGGAATTCGCTCACCGAACTGTAGAAATCGAGGCTCAGGTAGGACATCGCGATCAGCAGCGCCGCGAGTCCGGCAATGATCACCACACATCCGACTATGAGCTTGCGGCGCAATGGAACCGCTGTCCGCACAGCTATCCGCACAGCGTTCTCGCTGCCGCTGCAGTACGCACGCTTGTCGTCATTGTTGCTCACTTGCACCTCCAGGCAGCCCGCTGATACACATCAATTATAACCCCACGCGGGATTGGGAATCGTGCGCATTCCGCGTTTCGGCGCGCCGGGCTCTGCACGGAAATCATGGATGTAGGGGCGGACGGCGTCCGCCCGGGGGCACACGCCGTGTGCCCTACATGATCCTGCCCGATGTAGGGGCGGACGGCGTCCGCCCCAGGGGCACACGCCGTGTGCCCCTACATGATCCTGTTGGACGTTTTGTGATAGTTTCTAATCTAAGGACGACGGGCAGCGGACACCGTGACGAAAGAGGAAGACGAACGCCGCACACACGCACGCACACAAACCGGGAGCAGCCTCCGCGACTGCTCCCGGTTCTGCATATCGCCGTGCTTCGCACGCCAGAACCTACTTGTTCCCCTTCGCCAGCTTCTGGCTCGTGAGGTACTTGTAGCTCTTCTTCACTGCGGTCATCATGTCGGTGCCGCAGTTGTCGAGCTCGACGATCACCCATTCGGCAGTCTTGGGATCGGCGGCATTGATGATGGTGTGCATGTTCAGGAGGCCGGAGCCGACGGCAGTGTGCGGCGCGTTCCGTTCCAGCGTGCCGTCCTTGATGTGGAGCAGCGGAATGCGCTTGCCGCAGGCGGCAAGGATTCGCGCGGGGTTAGCCCCGCCATAGGCCGCCCAGTAGACGTCGAGCTGCGAGAAGACGTCCTTCGATGCGGCGTCGAAGAACAGCTCGTAAACGGTCCTCTCGCCGATCTTGTCGAATTCCCACCAGTGGTTGTGATAGCCCATCGAGAGGCCGTGTCGCTTGAGGAGCCGGGCGGCTTCGCTGAAGCGACCGGCGGCACGCTTGATGTCGTCTTCCGTCTTGAAGTCGTTCGGGCCGAGGCCGCTGACAATCCGCTTGTAGCCCAGGATGCCGGCCTCCTCGACCACCTTCTGCACGTTCTCCCTGGTTGCCAGCGGGCCGTGAGTGCTCGACACCTTCAGGCCGAGGTTCTTCACCCATTTCGCCACTTCTTTCGGGTCGGCGCCGTGCAGGCCGGCGAACTCCACGCCCTTGTAGCCGATGTTGGCGATCTTCCTGATGGTGCCGCGGAAATCCTTCGCGCACAGATCCCGCACCGTGTAAAGCTGAATCGACAGAGGCTTGATCATGCAATTCTCCTTGTGCTGTGGCTGAGCGATCAACATCCCGGCGGATGCTCAGGATGCGGATATTGTATCCAGTGAAGCGAAATGTTCAAGGGGAAACCGACACCAAATTGGCCCCGGCCCGGTACATCATGACCCACCCCCCTTCGACCTGCGCTGCATCAGCCCGGCAAGCGAAAGGCGCCTCCGCAAGGCCTTGACGACGCGTCGGTGATCCTGTCGGCAGTCGGCGCCGACGCGACACGAGAACTGTGCGAACGCAACCACGCGCGGTGGCCGCCATTCACCGGAGAGGGCGCGTCAGCCTGCCGTGCGGTGACCGTCCGCGGACGCGACGGCAGAGACTCCGCCATCGCCGCCAGTTTCGGAGACGAACCCGCGGAGGTCAACGTCGATGGGATCGGCGGAGGCTGGCAGGAACTGGCCGTGGCGGGCGATGCGGATGACGCCGAGCGTGCGGCAGTTCGACTGGGGCCGCTCAGCGTGCGGCTCTACGCGCGATGATATTTGTCGACCCGGAAGTTCGACTTCGCGCGGACGGAGCTGGTCTACGTGCCGGCGGAGCACGAGCGCACCTGCATCGAGCAGCCGCTTGCGTCCGGCACGGGCCATTCGCGCGCATGCACCGGCGGCTTCCCGGCACTGGCGCTTCATTGCCGGGAATCCGCACCGGATTCCGCGTCTTCGTTTTCCTGCGTGATCAAGCCCTCCGACAACAGGAACTCGCGAGCCACGTTCGCTTCCGTCCTGCCTCCTTCGTCCACCGCGTAGTTGAGCTCCTGCATCTTCTGATTGTCGAGCCTCCCGGCTAGCATCTCGAGCGCGGCCCGTACACCGGGGTGTTCGCGGAGCGTGTCTTGGCGGGCGACGAACGCGGCATCGTATGGCGGGAAGAATCGCTTGTCGTCGTCGAGGATCTTCAGGTTGAATCGCGCGATGCGGCCGTCGGTGGAGAAGGCGTCGATCACGTCGACCTGTCCCTCGGCGCAGGCTTTGTACATCAGGCCGATGGCGAGCTGGCCGGGCTTCGGTGCGAACTCGAAGCCGTAGAACTTGCTGAGCCCGGGGTAGCCGTCTTCGCGGTCGAGGAAGGCCGGATCGAATGCGGCCTTTAGCTCGTCGGCGTGCCCGGCCAGGTCGGAGATACTCTCGATGCCAAGCTCCCGGGCGTGCTCTGCCCGCATGGTGAGCGTGTAGGTGTTCTTGAACCCGAGAGGGGTGAGCCACGCGGCGCCGAACTCCTTCGGGTACGTCTCCTTCAGGAACTCGTAGATCTTCTCGGGCGGCTCTTGGTTGTAACTGTGCCCGAGGATATCGACATAGCCGGTGCCCGTGTAGTCGAGGTAAACGTCAATCTCGCCTGCCGTGAGCATCTTCATGGGCAAGTTCGTGGCGAGGTTGAATTTCCGCCGCACGCGAAGGCCGGTGTGGTGCTTGATGAGTTGGGCCGCCATCTCGCCGATGATGGTCTGCTCGGTGAAGTTCTTGCCGCCCACGGCTATCTGCCCGGACTTTGACCGGGAGCCTACCCACAGGGCCACGGCGATCAACACGAGGATCACCACGGCAACGATGTAGCGCAGCGCTTTCACGACGGTTTCTCCTTTATAGTGGCTGAAAGAACCCAATGGTCACGCGGTGTGCTTGGCACTGTTGAGCAATTGCAGGCCGCGCGGGGTGAAGGCCTTCTCCCCGAGGGCCAGTATGTAATCGAGCGCCAGCGCCAGGCCCATCGCAGGAAACGCGCCGGCATAGATGAGGGCGTCGCTGGAGCGGTCGATCCCGATCCAGATCAGCTTGCCAAGGCCGCCGGCGTCGATGATCCCGCCAAGGGTAGCCACGCCCACGCAGATGATCGTCGACGTGCGAACGCCGGCCATGATCACGGGGACCGAGAGCGGCAGCTCGATCCTGAAGAGTATCTGAGCGCTGGACATCCCCATGCCGCGAGCGGCCTCGATCATCGCGGGGTCCACATTCATCACGCCGATGTACGTATTGCGGACCATCGGCAGAAGCGCATAGAGGAAGAGCGCGGTGATACACGCCTTCGGCCCGGCACCGATGAGCGGCACCATCAGGCCCACCAGCGCCAGGCTGGGCAGCGTTTGGATCACGCCTACGGCGGCCAGGATGTACGTTGCCGCGCGCTTCGAGCGCGTGAGCAGCAGGCCCGTGGGCACTGCAATGACCACCGCGAGCGACATGGCCGCAACGGTGAGATACACGTGTTCGGCCAGCCCCGTGAGCATCTCGTGTCCACGCTGTGCCAGGAACTCCCGCAAGGGGGTCATATCTGTTCTCCCGTTTCACCGAGCGACTTGGCGATCGTCTTCAGCAGCGTGTGCTTGCGCAGCAGGCCCACGTACTGCCCGCGGCGGTAAACGGGGAGCTCCAGCGAGCGCGATTTCTTGAACTCATCGAGCGCATCCACCATCGAATGCCGGGCGCTCAGGCGCAGCCGTGCGTTGGCCGGCTCGGGGGCATTGGCGTCGATATCGCCGAGCGTGCCGATGGTCGACGTGAGCAGCGAAAGCTGGAATCGATGCTGGCCCAGGAACTGGTCGACGAACTCGCTGGCGGGGTGCTCCACGAGCTCGGCCGGTGTGGCGAGTTGCTGCAGTTGGCCGGCATCAAGGAGGGCGATGCGGTCGCCCATCTTCACGGCTTCGAACACGTCGTGGGTCACGAAGACCACGGTCTTGCGGATCTCGCTCTCAAGCTCGATGAACTCGTTCTGGAGGTGCTCGCGCGTAATTGGGTCGAGCGACCCGAAGGGTTCGTCCATCAGCACGATGGGTGGATCGGCGGCGAGAGCTCGCGCGACGCCCACGCGCTGGCGCTGCCCGCCGCTGAGCTGGGCCGGGTAGCGGCCGCGGAAGTCGTCTGGCTCCAGCCCCACCATCCGCTGCAACTGATCGACCCGCTCGGCTATCTTGTCGGCGGGCCACTTGAGCAGCCTCGGCACCACGGCGATGTTGCCGGCGACGGTCATGTGCGGGAAGAGGCCGATGCTTTGAATGGAGTAGCCAATCCGGCGGCGGAGGTCGATCGGGTCCTGCTCCATGATGTCGTCACCGTCAATGAGAATTTGGCCGGAGGTCGGCTCGATGAGCCGGTTGATCATCTTCATCGTGGTGGTCTTGCCGCTGCCGCTGGTGCCCAGGAGCACGAGCGTTTCGCCTTCTGCGATCTCGAGCGAAAGGTTGCGCACGGCCTCGACACCGCCGGGAAAGACCTTCGACACCGTGCGGAACTGGATGAACGCGTTAGCCACGGGCTATTCCTTGTCCACCTCGAGTATGCCCACAAGGCCGTGGCCGCATCCCTGCCCCTGCTGCAGATGAACCACGAGCTGGCGGAGGGAATAGCCAAGCTGCGGCTCGATGATGTTCTCACGCGGGAGGCCGACGTCGAGCCAGCCAACGCCTTCAACGACGCGCCGCATGCGCTCCATCATCCGGCGAAGCGGCGCGGGATAGGAGGCCGGCACGGCCGGCGGCTGCGCGGAAAATGCCTCGGACGATCCCTCGTACATGTGCAGGAGGCAATCCACGTAGTGAATGAGAGTATTCCAGCAGGCGGCGACGTGTTCGTAGTAGTCGTTGATGAAGCCGAAGCCCTCCTTCGGCACGTAGTTGATGATGAGGGAGTTCAGGTCGGTCCGGAGATTGACCTCGTGCAGGGAATTCACGGCCAAGCGAAGCGCCTGCGCGTGGGGGTTGTATTCGGCGGTATCGAGGTGCCGCCCGGTGAAGACGGAGCGGTCGAAGAAGACGAGTGGCTTGATCTCGACGCCGGCGCGCTTGCTCGCCTCGGCGATGATCGCTTCGGCTTCCTGCCGGCTCATCAACCTGAGGAAGAGGTGCTGGAGCTGGTCGCGCATAACCTCGCGCTCCTCAGCCCCATAAATGTACGAAACGACATAGTCCATGTTGCGGTTCTCGGCCAGGTCGTTGGACCAGAGCGTCTGCCACTCGTAGGAATAGCGGCCGAGCCAGTCGCACATGATCACGCAGTATTTCCTGACGCGACGGGCGATATCGGCGAGCAGCCGGATGATGGTCTCATCTTCGTTGTGGTGCGAGCAGGTGCCGTACGACGTGAAGTACAGATCGGGGGGCTTCTCATTTTCATCGAGCTCAAAGCCCTGGGTGAAGTCGGCCTGCTGGAAGACCATCTTCGGGTTGTTGCCGTAGATGGCGCGTGCCTGCTCGAGGAGGTCGGCGTTGAGGTCCAGGCCCTTGTACATGCCGATGACCTCTGACGTGAGCAGGTCGACTGCGTTGTCCTTGAGGTTGGGGTCGCGCTGGCGGACGCCGGTAAGAAGCTCGTAACCGTCGGCGCTGCCGCAGCCCAGGTCGAGGATGCGCACGCGGCTCATGAGCGACTGGCTGCGCTCGATGAGGCGCTGAAGGTGCGGGCGGAGGAACATCCTCGTGATTTCATCTTCCCAGTAGCGGCGGACGTTGTCGTACTTGCCAACGAGGCCGGATTTCTTGGCGTAGAGCCCGCTCTTCACGGCCTCGGTGTAGGCGGCCATCTGGTCAGCACTCGCGACGGTGCAAGATTCCTGGTCCATGTTAAGCCCTCAGCGTTTCGGTGAGAATGTTTGGGACAGAGGCCTCAATCTGGCTAGATACGTCGGCGGGCAGGTGCTTGCGCGGCCGTTCGAGTATCTCGCGGTAACGCACGTGAGCGGCGTGCAGAGCACCGTGTTCGTCCTCCAGCGGATACCGCACGTAGACCGACTCCCGGCTGGGCAGCGGGAGATGGTAGACGTAGGTCTTGTGGTCGGATGCCATCACTTCGCGCACCATGGCGAGGAGGGCCTCGCGGCGGCTTTCGGCAACGTCGGGCTCAGTCAGCGTGTGCTTCACGAGGCCGATGTGGGCATCGTCCATCACTGCCTGCTCGGGGCAGAACACATTGGTGCGCTCGAGCAGCCCGAACGCGTAGTGCACGTATTGGGGCCCGCTGCGGGGCACGGAGCAGAAGGTGAGGAGCTTCTCGGCGGTCGCCTGCACACCGGGGACGCCGGCGTCGCCGACGCCGGCGGTCGAGTAGCAGGGCAGGCCATAGAACCGCGCCATCTGGGCGCAGTCCATGTTGTAGTGGTTGAACTCGGGTGCGCCGTACATGTCGTTGAGGTTGTCGAGCCTCGTGCGCACGGGCACGGCTCCGTAGAGAACGGGAGCCCCCGGAGCGGCGAGCTGGTTGAGCGCCACACCCGCGAGCAGCTCGGCGTTGATCTGTGCTACCATGCCGAACTCGTCGAACGGTCCGGTAGCGCCACCCATCGGACACGACGATATGACCACGGGCACGCGGCGCCTCGATATCTCGACAAACTTTGCCGCGGTGGAATCGACCACCTGCAGCGGGCTCTTGATCACGCAGGCAATGAACGACAGCACGGGGTTCTTCTCGAATGCCTCCCGGCCGCCGGCGACGATCTCGCCGAGCCGGATCACGTCGTCCAGCGCGCCGAGGCTGGTAAGCCCGGCCTGCACGTGCTTCGTGATGTTGTTGAGGCTGTGGTAGAACTTGTTGACGTCCTTGTTCTCCGCCGTAACAGCTTCATCCTGTATGTTGACGTTGCGGATGAAGAAGTCGAGGTTGTCGAGGTTCTCGCACAGGTGTGCAGAAGTGCAGAGGCGGTCGATGGAACCGGGGCGTCGCTCAAAGCGGGCAATGCCGTCCTCAAACTCGACGTGTAGCCAGACGTTGGTCTCGGAGCCGCTGCCGAAGCGCACGCGCGGCTCGTGGGCGTCGAGCACGAGGCGGTTGTCCGGGTCGCGCGCGCCCAGCACCACGGTCGACGGGGCAGTTTCGAGGGCCCCGTCGATGATCTTCGAGGGTACGCGCACCCGCCGGCACGGGCCTGCGTCTTCCACCGTGGCACCCGCGTCCGTGAAGAGGCGAGTGGCATCGTCGTTGTAGCTCAGCAGGCCGGGGTCCTCGAGGAGCTCGCGCGAAACGCTGTCGATCAGCCTGATCTGCTCGTTCGACAGGCGGCAGTCGGGCTTGACCAGAACGCCCTCTCGTTGTTTCTGTTGCATGGGATTCTCCTTCGTTTCGATTGTGCAATTTGCACAGGCGCAGCCGAACCCGCAGGGCCGGCTGCGCCCGTTGGCTCATCCTGCCTGTTGGCTCAGCCGCGTCCGATCGATTTGAGGTACTTCTTGCTCTTGGTCAGACCCAGAGCTCGGGCCTTGGCAGAAACGCTTCCCTCGCTCCTGCCAAGTTCCTTGGCCACATTGGCATTGCTGCAATTGCGGTAGATCTTCTTGAGTTCCCTGATCTCCTCCTTGCTCCACGACGCGGCTTTCGCAGTGCTTTTGCCCTTTGCCATTTTACGGCTCCTTTCAAAAAGAGACTGCGGCTGCGGGTTAACCGGCGGTTTTCGCCGGGATCACGATTTCGTCAAACCTGTTGAGTATCGCTTCACGGATGGATGAATCCAGCCGGCTGACGGGCTGGCGCTCGCGAACCTCTCGCACGAATGCCCGCGCTCGGGAGAGGGCATCGGCGTCGGAGGACATTGTTTCGCGCTTGTCGCGGTTGGCTAGGGTGGGCGTGTAAAACTCCTGGCGCATGAACTGCACCGTATGCGGCTCCGCCATGAAGTCCGATGCCGGCCCTTTCCTGATGAGCAGGTCGGTGGCGAGGGTATCGTCGTTCACCTCGATGCCGCGCAGAACTCGCTGGCACATGCCCAGTATCTCGTTGTCCATCACGAGCTTCTCGTACGAGACTGTGAGGTCCATCTCCATCAGGCCGGCGACGTCGTGGATGTAGTTGGCGCCCGACATTGCGACGAGCAGGCTGGACATTGCGCTTTCGTACGCGGCCTGGATGTTGACGTCCTTGGCGTCGGTGGTGCCGCCGGTGGAATAGAGGGGAATCTGGAAGTGCTGGGCCATCTGCGCCACGGCAGCGTTGATCATCGCCCGCTCGATGGGCCCGCCGAGGTGATCCATCGTTTGCAGGTTGGTGATGGAGCCCACGCTGCCGCAGATGCCGGGCCCGCCGCGATTCACGCTCTGCACCAGTGCGATGCCGGCGAGCGTCTCGGCCACGTGAGTGAGCACGTTGCCAGCCAGCGTGATCGGCGACGTGGTGCCGCAGATCGGCTCGGTGGGAATCACCACCGGCAGTCCCTCCCGTGCCAGGTAGCAGGTGATGTCGCCGTAGTCGTTGTCCACCTTGAAGGGGCTGATCATCAGTGTGATGAAGGAGACGAACGGCTTGCGGCGGAGTTGCTGCTCACCGCCGGCAATCATCTGGGCCAAGGCGACGGCCTTGCGGCATCCGGCGATGGAGTAGATGCCGCCCATGACGTGTTTGGTCGTGTTATCGAGCGCGTGGAAGAATCGGTTGACATCGATGTCGTTTTTCTTCTGGATCTCATTGGGGAAGACGTTGATGGTGAAGACGTGCACGTTGTCGAGCTCGTCGACGAGGCGCGCGTTGAGGATCACGTCTTCGGTGGTGGAGGGCCGCCGTTCGCCCGTATCGGGATCGAGCACGTAGATGGCGGTTCCGCCGGTGCCGTAGTGCACGCGGTTCTTCTCGAGCACGGCGTTGAAGCGGCCATCGCGCGAGTAGAGCGTGATCGACGAGGGGTTGGAGTCGATCGCGTCTTCCACCAGGCTGCGCGAAAGGCGGACGATCCGCGTCTCGGCGTCGACATCGGCCCCGGCGTCGCTGAAGGCGCGGAGGGCGACGTCGGAGTAGACGGCCACGCCCGACTTCGCGAGCACGTCGAACGCGGCATCGGCGATCTTCTCCACGTCGTGCTCCGACAATGGTCTATACAACGACGACCGGATCCCGGGGACCTGATGCGGCAGTCTTTTCATCTATGTAGCTCCTGTGAGTTCAGAGTTTCCGTGCTTCGATAAGTGATGAAATCCCTCCGCGCTGGAAGAGCCAGGTAACGGCATCGGCCGGGCACGTCTTTTCCCGCAGTCGGCGGTCGAGGGGGTCGAGATACTGCTCCTCACCGATTCCGCGTCGAATAAGCCCCAGGCGAGCGAGAGCGAGCATCTTCGCGGCCAGGTTCACGAGAGGTCTGCGGCCGACCGTGCTCGGGAGGCCCGACCTGCAGGCTGATATCCTAGCGGCGCGCAGGTCTTCCCACTTGTAGGCACTGAGTGCTTCGCGGCATTCATCGAGCGCCGATACCAGCCCCAGCGTCAGCGCCGAGGCGCACAGGAGGTCGTCGGGCGGCTGCTGATCATTGGTGCGGTTCTCCACGGTGTAATATCGAGAGAGGCGCGCGTTGAACCAGTAGCAGGTGCTGTGGAGGTCGATGTCGGCGCTCTCCGGCACCACGCTCACCTGGTTCCCGTCGGGGTCATACGCGACCGCTTCGGGTTGCGCGTAGTACTCGGCGAAGGTCTTGTAGTCCTTCAGAACGAGCGGTATGCCGTTTCGTTTCACGTACACCGGACTGAATCGTGCGACCGTCTCCACGTAGTCGCGGAGGTCGCGGAAGGGCTTCTCGGGCACGCCGATGCGATCCGATTCGGGCATCCACATGTCCCACAGCGTTTCGGCCACGCACTTGTGCTGCGGGTCCACGGAATTCTTCCACACACTCGAGTGCGCCGTGAGCGCGATCTGCGCGGGCGAGAAGCCATTGAGGACGTTCACCGCGGCAATGGCGTCTTCCCGCGACGTACTGACGTGCACGTGCGTGGCGGCGTTGACGGTGAACAGGCAGACGTCGTCGCCGTCTTCGGGCGGAATGCAGCGGTTCGCGCCGAACACCTTGTCCCACACGCACGTCCGCGTCTTCTTCATCATGAGGCGCCCGCTTGGCGGGGTGACGGGCTGGATGCCGTAGGCCAGGAAGTGGACGCGATGCAATTGGGCAAAGGGCTGCAGTTCGGCCTTCAGTGCGTCCACCTCACGGGCGAGGTCGTGGAGGTTGGCCACGTGTGCCAGCGAGAATTCAGTCTTGCAGTAGCCGGTTTCGCAGGAAGCGACGGAGTCGTTCTTTTCGCCGGGCTTTGTGGCGCCGACCACTTCGCCCGACATGCGGTCGCGCACGGGGCGCCATCCGCGCTCCACAAGGTATTGCCACAGCGCGCGAACGGCGCCCAGGTTGGCCGCGGTGCCGTCTTCGTTTACGAGAGGGAACTTCAGCTCCGCCCCAATACGGCGTTCCGGGCCATTCTGCTCGGCGGCTCGCTCGAAGCCTCTCATGAAATGCTCGTAAATCGGATCCATTCATCTCCTCGCTTCAGCGGGACCGCGCCCAGTCGGCCGGGCTGCCCATGACGTGGCCTTCGCCGCGGACGACAAACTTGTAGCTGGTAAGCTCCTCCAGGCCCATGGGGCCGCGGGCGTGGATCTTGTCGGTCGAGATCCCGATCTCGGCGCCCATCCCGAGCGACTCGCCGTCGCAGAACATGGTGGACGCGTTTACCAGCACCACTGCCGAATCGACCCGGGCAACGAACTCGCGCGCGTTTTCGCCGTTCTGCGTGACGATGGCGTCCGTGTGATGCGAGCCGTAGCGGTTGATGTGCTCGATGGCGGCATCCACCCCCGGCACCACGCGCACGGAGACGACGGTGTCGAGGTACTCGGCAGTCCAGTCGTCTTCGGTGGCCAACTCCACGCCGGGCACAAGCGAACGGGTTCGGTCGCAGCCGCGCACGGTTACGCCGCAGCGGTGGAAGGCCTCGACGGTTTTCCGCAGGTGCACGGCAGCAGTTTCCGACACGAGCAGGGTCTCCATGGCGTTGCACACCTCGGGCATCAGGCACTTGGAGTCGAGCGCGATCTCGGTGGCGCGTTCAGGCTCGGCGGCGTCGTCGACATACACGTGACACACCCCCGCGTAGTGCTTGACGACGGGAATGCGCGACGCGTTCGCCACCGCTTTGATCAGGTTCCTCCCGCCGCGGGGGATGACCAGGTCGATGTAATCAGAAAACTGCAGCAGGTGGTCGATCTCTTCGTGAGAACCCGAAATCACTTGCACGGCGGTCCGGGGCAGGCCGGCCTCGGCCAGCGATTCGCTCCAGAGCTCGCCGAGCAGGGCGTTGCAGCGGGCGGCCTCGGAGCCGCCCCTGAGGATGGCCGCGTTGCCGGCCTTCAGGCAGAAGGCGCCGGCGTTGACGGTCACGTGGGGGCGGGCTTCGTAGATCATGAGGATCACGCCTAGCGGCACACGGACGCGCTCGGCGTGCATGCCGTTGGTCGTCGGCTGAGTCTTGAGCACGGTGCCGATGGGATCGGGCAGTGCCTCGATCTTGCCGAGGCAGCGGACGCGCGAGTCGATCTTGTTCTCTCCGAATCGGAGACGGTCGACGAGGCTGCCCGCCAGGCCGTTGCCTCTGGCGCGGGCGAGATCGTCGTTATTGGCGGCGAGGATATCGCTGCGGCGCGCTGCAAGACGTTCGGCCAAGGCGCGGAGGGCCGCGTTCTTCTGCTCGGTAGCGGCCGTTGCCACGATTGTGGCGGCGGCTCGCGCCTGCCGGGCGATTTTGTGTGCGTCCACGAATGCTCCTCTTCAATGGCCGGTCGGTCGACCAATCCGGCAAACCAGTGTGTTACCCGGCGGAAGAACACCCGGATGTGCCGCGCCGGTTTCTGCCGGGATCCATCGCCAGCACACGGCGGAGGCGCCGAGCAAGCTCGGGGGAACGTCCGGTAGTTCTCAGCATGTGGATTCTCTGCTGGGACCGGAGCATCTTGCCGGTGCGCGGATCGGGTTGGCCGCCGATGATGAGCACGGGCACATCGGCGTTGACATCTCGAACGTTGAGGACGAATTCCAGCAAGTCGACGCTGACGTGGTCGGCATCGACGACGATTGCTGCGAATTGCCCGCGGCGAAGCATCTTGATGACGTCACTCGTCGTGCCGCGGATGAGGGGAGCGAACCCTGTGTCGAAGAGCCGCTCCCTCAGCTCGAGGTTCTCGCCGGTTCCAAGAACGAGAACGGAGTCGGTTGTCATGAATCCCTCTTGCGAATGTCAGGTCGGATAGCCAAACCACGGCCTCTGCCGCGTGTACCCCTGGCGGCGCTCGGCCCCGGTGAATGCTCCCTTCTCGTGGCCAAAGAGCTCGCTGGCGACAAGCTCGGTGGGCAGAGCGCCCAGGTGGATAGGCACGAAGGGCCCCCGGCTGCGGCTGCTCTGCCGATGAATCTCCTGGGCGACGAGGTCCTTGCCGGTGCCGGTTTCCCCGGAAACGAGTACGGGGATGTCGGTGGCGGCGGCGAGCCGAATCTGCTGGTAGACGCCTCGCATCTGGGGGGAGCGCCCAATGATCTGGACGGCGCCGCCCGGCTTGCCTTCGCCGGCGGATGGGAGCACGTCGCGACGACGGGCAAGTGCAGCCTCGGTGAGCAGGCGCAGTTCTTCGTCATCGATAGGGAGCCTGGCGTACTGGTAGCTGCCGGCCTGCACGGCGGACATCGCCAAGCGGATATCACGCGCTGCCGCAAGAAACAGGATCTGCGTGGCCGGGATCCTTGCGCTGATGACCTCCAGCAGTTCCATGCCATCGATCTCGCCCGCCTTGAACGCGATACTCGTGACGAGCAGCACGTCGCACGGTTCGGACTCGAGCCGCTCGAGGACACGGTCGATGCACGGCTCGCACCTGACGCGATAGGTTTCACCGGGGAACAGCCGCTTGATGGTCCGGGCGAGCCCGGCATCCTTGGCCACGACCATGATGATGGAGGTTGCTGGTTTCACGAGAGCGGAATTGCCTTCCGGCACGTGTCGGCGACATTCTGATGGATCAGACTCAGAGGTTCGAGCGTGGTGCATCAGGCAGCAATGAGAGCCCGGTGCGGCTGATCAATAGCGCGGCCGGGCATACACTACCCTCCATATTAATACTTCCATCGCCGAAGTCAACTGTATTTTGCGGGCCGAAATGGCTCCAAACATGGCTCCCATCTATTTCCTGCGCTGCCAGTGCCACCTGGCATCGTTTTCGGCCAGCCAGGCAACGGCCGACGTTGGCAGGTTCCGCAAACTGATCGGCGCAAATCCAGACAAGCAAGAGGTCGCTGCGGTTGCACAATTGGAGCGGCAATGCCGCGAACTCGTTCGTGACGCGGCGGAGTTCACCGAAGCGGCGCTACAGCTCAAGGCGCAGGCGATTCGAGCGTTTCGCGAAGGGGATACAGATAGGGGCTGGAGCTCGTCCGCCAGGCAGCCCTCGCGTGCTCGAAGCCCAGTTGGCGCCGGCAGCTTTCCAAGCTGTTCAATGGCGTGGCAGTGGAGTGGAAGTGACCGAGAAGAACGAGATTCGCGGGCAGGCGGTGGTCCGTTCGCCCGACGGCCGCACCACCGTGAGCACGAAGGTAAGCATCCATTTCACCATCCCCGACGTGGCACCAGTGGATCAATTGCTGTTTCAGTGACACGCACTGCGAGAGCGATTCGGGCGCATGCAAGGGCAGGAGAAGGCCGATCCCGCCCGGCTGGCAAAGGCGCGCCCGCTGCTGGAGATGGCCGGCCGCATCTTCCACCAGCAGCCGCTGGAACGCCAGGAAATCCAGGCGGCCTTGCGCCAGCTCGACTTGTTGCTGCAAACGCCCAAGGACGAGATGAAGCCGAGCAGGGAAGAGTACCTCGGCGTGGTGGGCGACGCCGGAAGGGCGTGTGCGACATGGAGGAGAAGGCGAGATCGGCCATCGGCGAGGCACGTAACGCGAGCCGTCGGCTTCGTCCGCAACGGTCAGACCGGCGCCTTCGATCTGGTGACAGGTGGGGCAGGAAGGTGACCCAAGAGCATCTGCTCTCCGCCATCAAGAGCGGCTATGCGTGCGGGCAGGTGCTGGAGAGCCTTGAGCAACAGGGCTTCGACCTCTCAACAATTCGCGAAGCGGAAGAGGAAGAGACGGCACCGTGATGCTCTCGACTCGAAAAGGGGCGGAGATAGGTCTTGACACCGGATGGCCCAAGTCATAGAATGGATGCCATCCATACTCCGGCCGGGGGAGGCCCCGGCGTCAGGAGGACACCATGTCCACGCCGTTGCGAACCAGGCTCCTCGCCAGCTTTCTGCTCATGGTGGCTCTCACCGGTTGCCTCGTCACCGCCGTGGGTGTTCACCTGGTGGACCGCTTCGTCACCCGCCAAACCCAGACCAAGATCGCCCGCGACGTGGATACCGCCCTCATGGTGTATGATGCCCGGCTTGCGGAGATTCGTACGGCACTGGCATTTACGGGAATCCGCCCGGTAACCGTGGCGCAGGCCCTGGTGCAAGGCGACCAGCGCGTGCTGGCCGAGTCGCTTGCGAAGGTGCGGTCGGAAAGCGCCCTGGATACGCTGAGCATTACCGACGGGGAGGGGAGGGTGATGCTGCGTACCGGCGGCCCGGCCCGCGGCGACGACATGTCTGCCGATGCGTTGGTGGCGGAGGTGTTGCACACGGCAGAGCCTGTGGCAGCCACACATGTCTGGGAGCGGCCCGTGCTGCAGGTCGAATGTCCCGGCCTTTTCACCCCGTCAGACGATCGAACGGGCGAGGGGGCCGACGCCGGGCAATTCATCATCATGGCCGCGGCTGC